>NZ_CP150667.1:931500-1242000 GCF_038024065.1 Polaribacter sejongensis
TGAAAGGAATGAAAATTGGTTTTGGTGCCATTGGTAAAGGATATGCGGCAGATAAAGCAAAAGCGCTCCTTATTTCTAAAGGTGCAATTTCTGGTATTATCAACGCCTCTGGCGATATGAATACTTGGGGAAAACAACCTAATGGAACAGATTGGAAAGTAGCTATTACAAACCCTATGAATAAGAATAAAGTATTTGCTGTATTCCCTCTTAATAATAGCGCAGTGGTTACTTCTGGAAATTATGAAAAATACGTAAATTTTAATGGCAAACGATACACACATATTATAGATCCAAGAACAGGATATCCTTCTACCGGAATTATAAGTGTTACCGTTTTTGCGCCTAAAGCAGAATTGGCAGATGCGCTGTCAACCTCTGTTTTTGTAATGGGGAAACAGGTAGGTTTAGATAGAATTAATCAATTACCCAAAATAGAATGCATCATTATTGATGATACCGGAAAAATTACAACATCAAAGAATATAGAAATAGATAAATTATGATTAAAAAATGTATATGCGCTGCATTGATAACAATTAGTTTTAGTAGTTGTGTGGTGCTTAAAGAATACGAGAAAGTAAATATAAACGACCCAGATATGGTGCTTTCTGATAAAAAAGCAGACCGTAATGTTGCCACAGCACAAGCATACAGAGAAGCTGCTGTTGGTGCCAATGGAGGAAAAACTGGCGGAGGTTGTGGCTGTAATTAAAGCAAACCTTTTATAGAAATAAAGTAAAAGTTATCCCGCTGAAAAGCGGATTTTAATAATAAATTATTCTCAAATAAATTGAAAAATATAATCCTATTTATATGTGTATTTGCTTTTGTAAAAGTGAATGCACAAACAAAACAAGATGCACCCAAAGTCTATAAAAAACGAGTACTAGAAACTACCGAAGTAGATTTCTTAACAAGTTACTACTCTCAAGATGGTGATAACGCTGCTGTAAGTGGTGGTAGTGGCTCGGAATCGTTAACCGATGTAACCGGAACTTTTGTGGTTTCTATGCCTTTAAACGATGACGATATACTAACTATTGATGCCGGAATTTCTGCATATACATCTGCATCATCTAGTAATATTAATCCTTTTGATGGTGATCACGCAGATCCTTTTCAGGCTTCTTCTGGTGCTTCTAGCAGTGATCTTTGGTTTAATTTAACGGGGAGTTATACACATAGTTCAGACGATAGAAATGACATTTGGTCTACCAAACTAGCCATTTCTTCAGAATATGATTATTTCTCTGTAGGCGTTGGCGGAAGCTATACCAAACTTTTCAATCAGAAAAACACAGAAATAAGCGTGCATGGTAATGTATATATCGATTCTTGGAAATTATTGTATCCGGTAGAATTAAGAAGTGCAAATGTAGAAGACGGAGAAGACCGTGAAGATGAAGATGATTTCAATTTAGACAAGGCTACCATTACTGGTAATGCCAATTACACGCCTTCTTTTGTTCCTTTAGATGGTACCGCTAGAAACTCGTATTCTGTAGGTTTTGGATTTTCTCAAATACTGCATAAAAATGTACAAGGTTCTTTGGCTTTAGATTTTGTAAAACAAGATGGTTTGCTTTCCACTCCTTTTCAAAGAGTTTATTTTAGTGATGTAGCAGATTCTTTTGTAGAGAATTTTCAGCTTGCTGATGATATAGAACGTTTGCCAGATTCTAGATTTAAAGTAGCTGTTGGTGGTCGTTTAAATTGGTATTTAAATGAAATTGTAACGCTTAGAACTTTTTACCGATACTATTACGATGATTGGGGAATTTCTTCTAACACGGCAAGCATAGAAATACCTGTAAAAATTACAGATAAATTCACTTTATATCCTTCTTATCGCTATTACAATCAATCGGAAGCAGATTATTTTAAACCTAGTCAAACGGCACTTTCTACAGATGAATATTATACGTCTGATTATGATCTCTCTAAATTTACTGCCAATCAATTTGGTTTTGGAGTTTCTTACACCAATATTTTTGCAAAAGCACACATTCGTAATTTTGGTTTAAAAAGTATCGATTTAAAGTTTTATCAGTATGATAGAGATACTTCGTTTAGCTCTAGTATAATTACCGCAGGATTTAAGTTTGTGATGGATTAAATACCATCCATTTATTTAGAAAACTAAAGGTTCATTTTGATTAGAAAACAATCAAAAATATTTTTCTATGCCCCTTTTTTTGTTTAAAAATACTAATTTTACAATCTTTCACCCGCAAAAACAAAGACTGAATGGCAATTGAAAACATCCCAGAGATATACATAGATAATACTAAAGAGAGTTTAGATTTATTTGTTTATGATTTTAAAATGACTAGTGACGTTGTTAAAAGCAAGGTTAATTTAGGGATGAATATGTTTAGTTTTTTACAAGTTGGTAAAAAGCAAGTGCATTTTGCAGATACTGCTATTGCTGTAAATAAAGAACAGTCTTTATTATTAAAAAAAGGAAATTGGCTTTGGACAGAATTACTAGACACAGAAGCTATTTATTACTGCAAACTTTTCTTTTTTTCTGAAAAAAAACTCACCGATTTTTTAAGCAAATACACCAACAATGTAAAACCATATAAAGAAGAATCTGCTTATTTTGTGATAGAAAACGACGATTACATAGCTTCCTTTATCAGCTCTTTATCTTCTAAAACATTTGACAAAAACAGCTATAGCACTGCCCTACTCTCTCTAAAGTTTGATGAAATAATGCTGTATTTATTAGACAAATATGATACTAAATTCGAGTATTATTTACATTCTTTAATCTCTAAAGAAATATCTCCTTTTAAAAAGACCATAGAAAGCAATGTAAATTCTAATTTAAAAATAGAAGAAATTGCCTTTTTGTGTAACATGAGCTTATCAACTTTTAAACGTCATTTTACAGCCGCTTATAACGAACCTCCAGGAAAATGGTTTCAAGACAAACGTCTTCAAAAAGCAAAAACACTTTTACAAGAAGGCATCTTAACACCTTCGGATATTTACCTAGATATTGGTTATAACAACCTGTCTAACTTTAGTATAGCTTTTAAAAACAAGTTCGGAATAAGTCCAACGGATGTTTAAAATTAATTAAAATAAACATAAATAATTGATTTTAAGTTAATTAATTAAATTTCAACTTATTTACCTCACCCAAAACACAACATTGAACCTTTTTCATAAGCTATTGAACCAAATCAATAAATAAAACCTTTAGATACCAACATACATTTGCACCATGCTTACAAACAAGAGATTTTGTAAGAAATTATTAAACATAAATAAAAATATATAATTATGGCAAATGTAACAAAACCTGTATTTAAAGAAAAGTACGGGAACTTTATTGGCGGTAAATTTGTAGCACCCGTTAAAGGTCAATATTTCGAAAACAGATCTCCAGTAGACGGAAAAGTATTTACACAAGCAGCACGTTCTACACAAGAAGACATCGACCTTGCTTTAGATGCTGCTCACGAAGCTTTCCCAGCATGGAGCAACTCTTCTGCAACAGAACGTAGTAATGCGTTGTTAAAAATTGCTCAGGTTATGGAAGATAACTTAGAGTATTTAGCAACCTTAGAAACCATTGATAACGGTAAACCAATTCGTGAAGCTCGTGCAGCAGATATTCCTTACTGTATAGATCATTTTCGCTATTTCGCAGGTGTAATTCGTGCAGATGAAGGAAGTATTTCTGAACACGATAAAGACACCGTAAGTATCGTTTTACACGAAGCTGTTGGTGTTGTTGGGGAAATTATCCCTTGGAACTTTCCGATGTTAATGTTAGCATGGAAAATTGCGCCAGCTTTAGCGGCAGGTTGTACAGCGGTTGTTAAACCAGCAGAACAAACTCCAACGAGTGTTATCGCATTAATGGAATTAATTGGAGATATTTTACCAGCAGGTGTCTTAAATATTGTGACTGGTTTTGGTAATGAAGCAGGTGCAGCTTTAGCAAGCTCTAAACGAATTGCAAAATTATCTTTTACAGGTTCTACAGCAACAGGTCGTAAAGTTTTACACAATGCAGCAGAAAACATTATTCCTGTAACGATGGAATTAGGCGGTAAATCTCCAAATATTTTCTTCCCGTCCGTAGCAGCTCAAGACGATGAGTTCTTTAGCAAAGCTATAGAAGGTGCATTAATGTTCGCTTTAAACCAAGGTGAAATTTGTACATCTCCGTCTCGTATTTTAGTACACGAAGATATTGCAGATCGTTTTGTAGAAAAAATGCAAGAGCGTTTAAAACTAGTAAAACCAGGAAACCCATTAGATCCAGAAACCATGATTGGTTCTCAGGTATCTAAAGCACAATACGAAAAAATACTGAATTATATTAAAATTGGTATTGAAGAAGGTGCTGCTGTTTTAGCGGGTGGTGAAGCTGGTAATTATGATGGTGAATTAGCCGAAGGTTACTACGTACAACCAACGGTTTTAAAAGGTGATAATAAAATGAGAGTGTTTCAAGAAGAAATTTTTGGACCTGTTGTAGCCTTAACAACCTTTAAAACTACAGAAGAAGCTATTGCTATTGCAAACGACACTCCTTACGGATTAGGTGCCGGTGTTTGGTCTAGAGATGCACATGAATTATACCAAGTACCACGTGCTATACAAGCAGGTAGAGTTTGGGTAAACCAATACAACACCTACCCTGCACACGCACCTTTTGGTGGTGTTAAAGAATCTGGTTTCGGACGTGAAAACCACAAAATGGCTTTAGATCATTACCGTGTTGTAAAAAACATGTTAATCTCTTACGACAAGAAACCAATGGGCTTCTTTTAAATAAGAAACAACATTCAAATTTTAAATAAAACCTCAGATTCGTCTGGGGTTTTTTCATTTTTTCTTTTAATAGACTATTCTTTTATATACAAAAACAGCCTTTGTTAAATGAACAAAGGCTGTTTTAAAATATTGAAAAAAATTACATTATGCTGTAATTTCAGTTTCTTTAATTTCTACAACTTCAAGATCAAAAACAAGATCTCTACCTGCTAAAGGATGGTTACCATCTATAACAACGCTTGCATCTTTTACCTCTACAATCATTAAATTCATTTCTTGTCCTTCTGGAGACTTAGAAACCAATCCCATACCAACTTTTGGCTCCATATCTTGTGGAAGATTAGCTCTATCAATTTCTTGAATCAATTGATCGTTTACCTCACCATACGCTTCTTCTTTAGCGATAGTAATGGTTTTCTTTTCATTCACTTTCATGTCAATTAAACCTTGCTCAAAACCAGGAATTAACTGTCCTTGTCCTAAAACAAATTCTATTGGCTCTTTTCCTTCAGACGTATCAAAAACTTGTCCATCAGATAATTTACCTGTATAATGTACTTTTACTGTGTTATTCGCTTTTACTTGACTCATACTATAATTAATTTGAAAAAACAGCCGTTGCATAATTCTTACACAAAAACTATTTTAATTTAAACTTACAAACCATTCGATGCCATAACCAAGCCAAAACCCGACATTTTAATGCCATTTTTTTTAATTCCCGACATTTAAAAATAAAAAATAAAGCGCTATCTCTCTTATAGTAGCAATCGACAAGCTTTCTGTTTTTTTAATAAATAAAAAAGCTGTGTATTATTGCAACCGCAACTTTGTCAGTTTACGTTTGAAATTAAGACTATTTTATGACAGTTTTGTTGTTTTGTAGCCTCCTCCTAAAGTCGGATGATAAATGTAGGGTGTTTTAAGGTTCATAATTAACACTCTGATTGTCTTTTCGACTAACGGGAGAAATCTCATTAAGTTGCTCAGGTTTATGTTTTCACTGTTATGGGATTTCTCTTAAAATCGAAATGACAAAACTGAGGTGTTTTTAGATTGATGATTACCATTCTGCTTATCTTTTCGAACAAAGGGAGAAATCTCATAAAGTTACTTTGGTTTATGGTGTCACTGTTATGCGATTTCTCTTAAAATCGAAATATCAAAACTGAGTTTTTTTTTAGATTGATAAGTACCACTCTGCTTGTCTTTTCGACCAGAGGGAGAAATCTCATTAAATTGCTCTGGTTTATGTTTTCACTGCTATGTGATTTCTCTTAAAATCGGATAACAAATTAGTAAGTTTATTTTACATTTTATGCAATACCTCACGCACTGCTTGTCATTTCGACCAAAGGGAGAAATCTCATAAAGTTGCTCAGGTTCATGCTTTCACTCTTATGCGATTTCTCTTAAAATCGAAATGACAAAACTGAGGCCTTTTTAAGGTTGATAATTAACAAATTACTGTTAATAAATTAATCTCTATAAACCTCATATAAATTGTACTTTTATCCTGAAAAATTCTTCCCTCATTTGCTATGAAAGAATTTCAAACAAAAGACTTAAATAATTGAGCATATTCTCCTAATAAAGGATGATATGAGGAATTAAGATAAATATATAAACAAGTTGGCAAACATTAAAAACTGAAAAGATTGAAAGACAAATTATTGAAATTTCTTACTAATTATAGTTTAATAATTGGAGGAGTATTTATGATTCTGATTAGTTTAATAGTTTTAAGAAACGGATATCTTGACAAAAAAATAACAGAAAGGAATAAAACTGTATTGATAAAAGTTATTGACTGTTCTGATTCTGGAAATAATAATTACTTTTTAAAATTTGAATTTAAAGGTAAAACATTCGTAAAAAGAACTAAAGGATTATACTGTAATGAAATCTCTGGAAAAAATGAAACTGAATTATTAAGTAATGAAGATAATGATAGATTTATATTTTTAGATGAATATAAAACTGACAATGATTTCTTTTTTGGTTCAATTTTAGGTTTATTTGGATTATTTGTTATTTACAAAGGGAATAAGAAAAAGAATTGAGAAAATTAGTTTTGAACGTAAAACTGAAAAAGTAATATTTGTAAAAAAAAGAAGAAAAAAAACAGGAATATTCACAAATACATAACTGAAAGATGGGCACTTTTTCTGTTTTCAGGAATTGTATTGTACTTTTTATTTGGAATAATTTTGAGAGGAAACTTAAAGAATTATCTTTTAAATAATAATTCTGAAATAACTAAAGCAATTATCGTTAATGAAGAAAATTATTGGGGGAACAGTCCTGTTTCAAAAAAATTCTCATACTCTTACGAATTCACTGTTGAAGGAAAAATATATAGAGAAGATTCGAGAAATGAAAAATTGAAAATTGGAGATAGTATTTTAATTGAATATTTAAATTCATATCCAAAATTCAGTAGAATAATGAATGAAAAATAAATATATGGAAAGTAACGATTTGCCAACACCGTATAAACTTTATTGCTGGTTTTAGCTCACTTGGGAAATTCCTTCGGAATTTCGCCGTTCGTACTTTATTTACTAAATTCACCGCTTAAACAACGCAACAAAGCTTAAACAACAACCTTAGCAGAAATACCAAACCGAGTAATGTCTAAGATTTAATTTCTGCTTTTAAGTTTAAGATTCTTAGTAGATAACCAACACAAAATAGAACCTACACAAACAAGTATTGCACCTTGCCAAAATGATAAACCTAAAGGTGTTGACAATATCATAGAAGAAACTGCTGAAGAAAAAACAGGAATAAAATAAGAAGCTCCAGTTAAAATTGTAACATTTCCTTTCATAATACCAACATTCCAAGCAGCATAACCAAATCCCATACAAATAGCTGCCAAAATCAAATAAATTATTGATTCTAAGTTGAAATTAAAATTAGAAATTTGATTTCCAAACAAAAAGAATTTTACCCAAAGCACAATTGCAACAAGCATAAAGAATAAAGTAATACCATTTATTCCTTTTGCTAATTTTATCGTTACAACACAATAAGCTGACCAGAGAATTACACCTACAAATGCTAAAGTATAACTCAATGGATTACTTTTGATATTTAAAATCATTTGAGAAATATCTATTCCTTCATCACCACCCAAAACCCACATTATTCCAACCATAGAACATAAGATTCCAGGAATAATTAACCAATTAGCCTTTTTTGTATGAAAAACTACTGTTGCAACCATTGTAAAACTTGGCCATAAATAGTTTACCATTCCAATTTCAATTGCTTGTTTTGAATTTTGGGAATAACCAATCGATAATGCAAGACAAATTTCATAAGCAACAATTAAAAATCCACCTAAAATCAAATACTTCTTAGAAAATTTCTTTAGTGGTACCCAACCTACACTAAAAATCAAAAAAAGAAATGCAACTGTATAAATTAACGCAGAACCACCAATTGCACCAAATGAATTACTAACCTCTTTAATTAATGCGACAATAGCACTCCACAAAATTATCGCTGAGAAACCAATTAATGTCCCTTTAGTAATTTGATTCATAAATAAAATCTTGAAAAATTATGAATGCAATTATAGTAAAAAATAGGTACTTCTGCTAACAAAGTACTGTGGTAAAAAAAAAGTAAAAACTCATTAATTTTTCACTAAAACAATTCTATAATTATTATCATAAGTTAATCCTAAAAACCTTATTTAATTTGTACTTTTATCTTGAAAAATTCTTCACTCATTTGCTATGAAAGAATTTCAAACTAAAAACCAAAATAATTAAGCGAGCTCTCCAATATTGTGGAATATGATGAATATATTTAAAATATAAACACGTCAAAAAAAAACAAAAATGAAAACAAGAACTATAACAATTACTTTATTATTATTCATCAATTTTATTTATTCACAAAAAGAAGTTATAGCAAATGACTTTGGAAAAAACTTTGATGGAATATCTTTTGGAATATTAAAAAATGATGGATTTGCATTGGTTGATACTCTTGGAAATGTTACGGCTGATAAAATAACATTTAAAAAACACGATAAAAATTTAAACACTTTCACCTTTTATAAAGGTGTTACTTATGATTTCGACAACAATAAAAACTTATATCGATTAATTGATTTCAATAAAAATCCAATTTCCGAATATAAATTTAAAGAAATACAACCATTCATTACTGATAATACTTGGGCAATTACTAAAGATGATAAAGAAGTCTTTATTGACTTACAAGGAAACGTAATATGTAATTACAACAAAAAGGAAATAAACAAACAATTAGGTATTACTGAATTATCTTCAAGCATGAAAATTTTTAAAGCTCTGAGTAATAAAAAAGTTGAAGTGTTTTATGATGGTTTAAAACAAATTACGAATCTAAAAACTAAAAAAATAGGCTTCATAAATAAATCTAATAAAATTGTAATTTCACCCTATTATGACAAATCTTCAAACTTTTCAAATGGTTTAGTCGCGGTTTGTAAATTATCAGGAAACAGTTACTTATGGGGATTTATTGATTCAAAAAATAATAAAATAATTCCTTTTAAGTATACAAAAAAGCCTGGTGATTTCTATTCTAATCGAGCTATTGTAGTGAATAAAAAAGGAAAAAAAGGATACATTGACAATAATGGTGAATTAATTATTCCTGCAAAATATGATGTAGTAACTGATTTTTATAAAGGTTATGCTTTAGTTAAAGACAGTTATTATTCTTCAGAAATTAATTTAATTGACATAAATGGTAAAATTATCAATTCATTTGATAAAGAAATTGAAGTAAAAGCTACTAAATCAAATTTAATTTCTCTAGTTAATGAACAAAAAACAATTGCAATTTTAAGGACTAATAGAAAAACAGTAATTATAAATTCTAAAAAGGAAATTTTAAGTAAACCATTTGCCAAAATAATAAACTTAATAAACGGAAAAGCTTTTGCTATAAACTATGATTCTAAAGGAATTAGTGAAAAAGGGTTAATAAACACAAAAGGGGAGTTTATAGTTAAAATTATAGAATCGGAATTCTAAAAATTACTTTACCTGGCACCATGAATTAAAAATGGATGAATTAACGTTTAACTAAAAGCAGTTGCTCTTTTTTTTACAAACAACAATTTTCCATCTGAAAATAGCCGTTTACAAAAACCGGAAATTTCATTTCACAACAATGTTAAAAATAAAAAACCATCACCAAAAATGCCAACAAAAATCATAGACATTAACAAATCTACTATAAAAAGTTACGTAGAATACTTAAGACCAGAAGATTTAGAAATTAGAAAACAAATAGATATTGGCTATACTTATGACGGTAAATCGGTCATTCTGTTTCAAATAAGACCACAATGGAACAACCCTGAACAGAAATTACAAATTGATTTCGCTAAAATTACGCGTATAAAGTCTAAAAAAATATGGAAACTCTATTGGATGCGTTCCAACGAAAAATGGACGCTCTATGAACCATTTTCAGAAGCTACACATTTAAGTGAAATTATTGCAATTATTAAAAAAGATGAACACGGTTGCTTTTTCGGGTAATAGAAATCTGTTTTTAATTGCATAAATTTGAATTTTAAATAAGTAATATATATGGTGAAGCCTTTTGACTACGATCAATACAATATTCAGTCTAAACCTATATGAAAGCCAATTTTTAAACGATAAAAAAATAAGAAGTTATTTATCTACCGATGAGCAATGGAGACAACAAAACAACACATAATTAAAAAAATTGCACAAGATTTAGATTGTGGTAGTGAATGCTATTATAATTTTAAAACAAATGAAATTATAGCAATTCCAGATTTCTCACAAGTATTTGATGAAGATGTATTTAAAGAGGCTTTTGGTGAACCTTTAGAAAGGGTTGAGCAACAAAAAGCAGATTTCATAAAAATTGAACCTTTAGAAAGTTCCGAATCCTTTAAAATAATGGAACGTTTTGTAGCACAATTAACTGACCAAAATTTCAAATTAAAATTGCAAGCTGTTTTACAAAGAAAAAAAACATTTCAGAATTTTAAACATCAAATAGAACAATCTAATTTTAGACAAGAGTGGTTTGATTTTAAACAACTCGAACTAGAGAAAATAGTCGCAAAAAAATTACACTAAAACTAATGAACTCTAAAGGATTTATAGCAACTTTAGGATAATAGATTCCTTTTTAATTCCTTATAAAATAAAGTTTATAAAAAAAATAAGCGAAATGCACTTTAGTACATTTCGCCTTAAATAAATTTTTATTTACAAAGTTATTCTACCAATACAAAGTTGCCCTGATTAACAAAATAAATAGAGCTATCTATACTTGTCCCTATAATTTGGGCTACATTATTACCAGCGGATACGGTAACAGGTAAAAGCTTACTTGTAACTTCTGTGAATGTTGTATTATAAACAACATCGTTTATCGTATACGCTATTTTTGTAGGTTCTAAACTTCCTTTCCCTACTTTTTCAGTTTCAATTTTAACTCCATAATTCAAATTTAAATCTAAACACTCTCCTTCTAAAATTTCTGAACCATCAGCATAAACAAAACTTATTTTTGAAGCTGTAATTTCAGAACTGCAATACTCGACATCAATACTTATGGAGTTACCACTTTCTACCAATTGTGCTACATTAGTTCCGTTTATAAAATTTAATGGAATTATCTTGGTTCCTAATTCAGTAAACGTAACACTATAAACAACTCCATTTATTGTATATTCAATTATTTCTTTAGATCTAAATTCTCCATTATTAGACAAAAGCGTTATTTGAAGTGCGTACGTGCTATTTGAATCTAAGCACTCCTCTTTAACAAGTGTAGTACCATCACTATTCACAAATAAAATTTCAGGATCTAAAAGTTGAAAATCATCTTCTTTTGAACAACCTAAAACTAGTATTAACAATACGGTTAAGACTAATATATTATATCTTTTAATTTTCATAATTATTCTTTTAAATTGATGATAATTTCTTTAACATTTCCGCCTACTTTAATCGTATAAACACCTGTTTCTAGATTGCTAAAAGTTGTTTCTCCATTATTTATGTTTTGAGTAGCATACGCAATGCCTGCTTTACTTAAAACCACCTCTTCATTATTTTTAGTAAAAAGTACCTTAATAGCGCCTCCTTTATAACAAACGGCATCTTTCTTATAAAATAGTGCAGTACCTAAACTAGAATTAACAGTAACCAACCATTGTTTTAAAACTGATTGATCTGCAGAAAGTACTTGAAACTCTACTGGATAACTATAATCCATTAAATTATTACCAGACACTATATTTTCAGTTCCTATAAATAATTTTGAATTTGTAGAGAGCTCAAATAAAGCACTTAGAGACGTAATATCAATTTTGTTATCTAAATCAATCGAAATTTTATTTCCAGAAATTGACAGATCATTAGCTATTACATCCTTAAATTTAAAATCTATTATTTCAGCACTTGAACTCAATGCAGGACTAGCCAGACTATATGCTTGAAATAGATTTCCATAATGTTCATTAATTTCAAACTTTTCTTTTTTTATAACATTTTTAACGGTATTATTTGCCGAGTCATAAATTTTAAAATTTATAACTTCTTCATTCGCATTAGAAAAAACAGTTAAATAGGCATAATACCGATTTTTACTAGCTACATAAATTAGATTTGTAACACCTCTACATTCTCCGTTTACAAAGGCAGCAACTTTATCATTTGTATTTGCCAAATCTGCTCCATCAATATTTACAAATGTTACAAAAGACATCGTATATTCAAAATTATTCTCATTAACAAACCAACTATCTGGTGATTGCCCAAATATATTGACACTTAAAAAAAACAATAGAATAGAACTATATATATAATTTTTCATTTTTATCCTTTTTTTAAAGTAGTGCTTAAACATTTACATATTTAAGCACTACATTGGTTTAATACTATTTTTTAATAATTTTAATAATCATTTTTTTCTCTTTCATATTAACATGCAATAAATAAGTACCTAGGGCAACCTTAGGTGAAATGTTTATCCTATTTATCCCCAATAACATTTGTTTTTCTTGAGAAAAAACTAATTGTCCAGACACATTAAACAATTGAATTAATGCTTTTTGACTTGTTAAAGCATTAACACTAATTGTGAGGTCATTTAAAAATGGATTAGGAAAAACGGCTAATTCATCAGAAAACAATTCTAAAACGATTGGATCTTTTACAGTACCAAGTACATTATTACTTTTAAAGCTTATTGTATTAGTAGTTATTTTTTTATCTTGATTACTATTTACATAAAACACTAAATCATCTTCTACATCACCATAAATAGTAATAAAACTTAACTCTTTATCTTGTACAATTTGTGTTTTAGAAACACCTCTTAAAACACCCTTTGTATCATAAATAAGCACCTCATCAAATCCTTCAGGCAATCGAACAACAGCGTTCATGTTTTCTGAATATTTCATAAATGTTGCTGTAATATCTGGTTGCTCTGCCTCTAAACTTAACATAACCGATTTATTTCCAATAGATTTCGCTAAATAACTAGGATAGGTAAATGTTTGGTTTTTACTAGATCTTATCATATACCCTGCTCCAGAAACTAAATAATTTAAAGTTCCGTTCCAACCATTTATTGGATCATAAATTGCAAATAAATTTTGCGATTTAATTACATCTCCTTCAACGGCATCAAAATAAGCCAATGCTTCATTGGTTAATTGATTTCCTTTAAAAGGATAAGGTAACCAGTTCCAATTTTCTTTCATTGGAAAACTCCAATTTGAAATATTAACAGGCATTCCTTTTATATTTAATGATTGTTGATTCGCAAACCTAACTTTATACATTTTAGTCGTAGAAAAGCCTCCATTTGCACTTATGCTTCCAGACCAAGTGCTATTTGAAGCCACTGAATTGTCTTTATAATACGTTTCTAATTCTGATGGTGAATGGCTAAGCATTCTATCATCTGTTTCTAAACTTAAACCTTGCGTTAAGGCATTAAGGTTCGTAAAATTTGAATCATCTACGTTTAAAGAAACCCAAGTCCAACCTTTATTTAGATTTATTTGCTGAACTAGAATATCAGAATTTTCAAAAATTAAGGGCTTGCTTAAACTCCCTAGTACTTCATTTTCTTTAAAAAGTATGGTTGAGCTTCCATCAATTTCGGCTTCAATAATTTTACCTTGTGATGCGTCCCAAATACTAAATTTAATAGCTTCTCCATAAATTACATTGCTGTACACAGTTATGTAAACAAAATATTCTTTAAAAGCTTCGTTATAAACCAAAGTTCCAGAACCTCTAACTTCACCATCAATAAAAGCACCTACAATATCATATGAATCTTCTGAAAGTTTACCGTCAATTTTAACTTTACCAACAATATTTAAACTATAATTAAAATCATTTGGATCAGTGTCCCAATTTGGCTCTTCTGCCAAGACTCTTAAATCAATTTGCATTTTCTCATCAAAACCAAAATCAGTTTGTAAGTATAAATTCTCTAAATACTCACCCGGAGTTAACTCCTTATCAATTGTAGCTATAATAATAATTTTGCTATCAGGTTGTAAAGTTCCTGATGATTTACTTAATTTTAACCAACTTGGTATATTTGTAATATTATAAGGTTGTCCTTTACCTCCTTTGTTTATTAATGTAATTTCAAAAGATTTCTCTTCTCCACTATTTTTTTCAATAGCAACAACTTCATTATAACCATCAGCAAACCAACTAACCTCATTACGTTTCACATAAGCGGTCCAAGTAATTGGAGATTGTTGCATATTATTTGCATCATCAAACATTCTATGAACTGTAATATCTACTATTTGTCCTTCCAATGAAGCCCAATCTGTAACAACAGGTTCTAAAATCATTTCATCCTCATTGATCACATGATTTACCTGAAATTTAATTAATTCTCTTTCTGGCTTTATGGCAGGTACATCATCTGAATAAGTTACTTCTCCACTACTTAAAATTGCATTATTTGAAATTACTGATTGATTACTATATGCGTGATAATATCTTGGCCCGTTACCATTTTCAGGATCTGGAGTATTCATTCTTGCGTATAATACCAAACCAATACTTTCAACATTAACTTCATTAAATCGATCTCTACTTATTTGTTCAACATTACGTAGTGTATTCCATAATCTAAACTCGTCTATTTTACCCGTAAATGTATTATCTGTAGTTTCATTCCCAGCTAAATCCGCAACACCTCTTGCTCCAAGCCAAATTTTATTTCCAGAGAAACCTCCAATATCAGTCATTAAATTTGAAGTAACTGGCACTGCATCTACATAGGTTCTTAACGAACCATTTCTATTGAATAATAAGGTTATGTGATGCCAATTATTATCTGCTACAGAATTATTTGTTAATGTATATGAATTTCCTTCACTCTCAAATGTTAACACTCCTGAATTGGTCATGTTAATAGCCCATTTATTTGCACGCCCATTAGTTTGTACAATATCTGAACCATCTCCTTTACCATTTGAAAATAGTGTTGCTTTTTGACCGTTAGCTGTTTTTACCCAAAATGAAATAGTTGCATCCATTTCATTCGTTAACTGAACAAAATCTACATTATCCAATGCTAAATATTGACCACCTTTAAATTCATAAGATGTTCCTTTGGGTTTTATATCCCAATCAGCATTTACAATGGCATGTTTAAACCTTGCCAAATCTTTAGCAAGCGCTCCTCTACCATCATCCATTGGCCAATACCCAATTAAACTGGCTTCATTTCCAATTAATTTATCATACATTTTAGCGTATGCATTTTCTAAAGTAATGGTTTTGTTCCACAAACGAAGTTCATGTATATTTCCAATAAAAGTGTTACCTCCTATTATCAATGAGTTATTGTTTGTAAAATCTACATTGGCAGTCCCTGAATTACCTCCAATTTCTGCATCGTCCTGATAAATACTAATTTCGCCTGTACTGTTTTTGTGCGTAAATGTATAATGATGATACAATCCATCATTAGCAATACCTGCTTGAGCAGTAATACCTCCTAATGAAAAGATAATTTCGTCATTGTTTAAACTAATAGTTAAACCTCCATCTTGTTTTATAATATCAGCAGTTCCAGAAACTGTACTGTTATTCATCCAAAACTCCAAGGTTAAATCTCCTGAAGTAATTTTTGGTTTATTTATTACAGCAGTATTTTCTGTACCTTCAAAATGTAGCGATACACTATGATTGATTGGCAACTGATTTGTTTGTCCTTTTATCTCAAGGTTACTTACTGCTGAATTATAAAATATGTTTTCATTAAAACTAACTCTTAAATCTTCGCCTACTCCCAAAATTCCATCTATAGGTAATGGTGTTCCAAATTTTTGAGGTGCGTGCAAATCAACTCTACCTGTAATAACCTCTGAAATATATTCAGTATCATTGGTACAAGTACTTCTGGCTCTAATTTCATAGTTTCCATCCTGAATTTGCAATTCAACAATATCTAAAGCATACGACAACTCTGGACTATCAATTAACGAAATTTCAGATTCAGCATTTAAAACAGCCGCATCATAAAATTCTTCGTTTCCATAATAAGTATGTAACCGTACCCAATTAGGTGATGTTGCCAAACGGTATTCTAAATCTATTTTCTGAAAACTCTCAAAAGCGGTATTAAAACCTGTCATATTTACCATTAATGGTTTTGTTGAACCATCTAGGTTATATGCTTCTTCTATATTGTACGTCCAATTATTTAATGGTGCACTTACAGTAACCTCAGAACACGATGGAATAAAATGGGCAGAAACCTCAACCTCTGAATACACATTTACTGGATCACAACTTGATGCCATATACACTACAATATTCTCATAATCATAAACATCAGATATTGACTTACCTAACGTTAATGTATAATAAACAGGCTCACCATTCGGCACATATACACTTTGTCCATTTGCTGGAATATTTATTAAGGCATTATTTGGGTTTGAAGTATTATCTACTACCAAATCAAAATAATTGTAATTAGGATTGGTACTAACTATATCACTTAAGTTTTCTAATTTTAAGGTAAACTCCGCATTGCTACCTTCAGGAATATTACTTAAATCACTAGGCCCTTCAATAGTTAATTGTATGTTTTCAACTCTTTGGGTTGCAAAACTTAATTGTGCTTTTTCCACATCTGGACAACAATCTACATCTTTAGAAAAATTCAACTCTAGCAATTCTTTTTCAGCGATTAAAGCTGTTCTTTCCCACCCTAAAATAATACTATTTAATAAGAGATATGCCTCGTTAAGTTCTATTGCATTGGCATTTATTCTACTTTCCACATCAAAATAAGCATTAAAGAAAGCCACAAATTTATCTTCTGTAAAAAAAACAGATTCTTCCGGGCCTTCATACGGACAAGAAGTTCTACCTCCTTGCGTTATAAAAACTGGACCATTTCCATCAAAAGTATTTACAACATCAATACTTAATAAGTTGGCTGGATCATTATCTTTTAAAGTATAACTAATATTCGTAGTAGTTTGCTCCTCTTCAGATAAATTTGTTTCGATATCTTGTTGAAAGATAGCTGTAGTGGTAGACACTAACCCCAGTCCATTTATATTTCCTCCTAAAATTAATTTAAGTTCTTCATTAATTGTTAATTGATATTCTGTTGCTGTTTTTGAAATAATACTCGTCTCAACACTTCTGGTAAATTCACCTACACCAGCATCAAACGAAATATTATCATCAAAATTATTATTTAGCAGCTCTGTTATTTTATTAGATTCATTTAGCTTGTTTCTTAATAGCAATTCACCCACCGGATCATTGCTATTGTTAATAGCTGTTGTAATTTCAGAATTAAAATTAGAAATAACATTAGTTAAAGTAGTTTTATATTTTGCTCGTTCATTTTTAGCTAAAAACTTACTTTTTTCATTATCTAAAATCACTTTTTTCCACAATCTAATTTGCTCCTTATATGCTTCAACAGTTAAAGTACCATCAACATTCTCTGTTAACAACCCATTTTCAATATTAGAAATAAATAATTCATACTCTGGTATTAAGGTTGTTAAAATATGCTTTTGAGAAAAAGTGAAAAAGGTTTCAGAAGGTTCTTCTACAAAATACACTGCTTTTTGTTTGCTCACAAAAATACTTTCCCCAAGTGTATTCACCAATTCAAAAGAATTAGAATTTCCTATTGGGGCAGTTGATGCCTGTATATCATCAAACGAACCATACAGTTGATTTTTAGAGTTACCAATATATAAATCTCCTTCTGACCCAACATAATCTGTTTCGCTGCTTGTAGAGATGGTTTGATTAAACGTATAGGTTTTTGTTAAACTACTCCCATCTTTAGATGAATTAGAAATTCCAATTGTTCCGTCAATAGTATTTTCATTTTCAACCTTAATTACTGGACCTGCCAATCCTCCTCCTGCTTCAAAAACAACACCTAACAGCGCTTTTACATTAACACTACCACCTTCATTATGGGTAAATGAACTTTCTGTAGTAAATGTAATACTTGTTCCTTTTTCAATAGAAGAAAAACTACCTGACCCAGGTGGATCTCTTAGAATAATGTCTGGTATATCTGGTGCGGCTGTTACAAATGTTTGTGTACCATCTGATTGCCCTCCTAAAATAATTCCAGTATCCTTATAATTTTCAACATTATAATCTGTACCATTTATTCTATATTTTAAGGTACTTATTAATGTAAATGGAGTAAATATAGCTGGAATACCACCTTTAAATGAATATGTTAAAACACTTCCATCTTCAGGATTTACCTCAATAGTTTCAGAATCTTTTAAGGCTAAATTATTATTTGCGAGTAATTCACCATCAATTACGGGTACCAAATCTTCAACTTCACCATCATCATAATTTGTGTAGCGCTCAAACCTGTTTAAAACAACTTTATATGGAGCAAATTGAGAATATACTGGGTATTCAAAACCTTCAGTATTTATATCAATTCCATCTATATTTACACTTACATCAGATGTTTGTTCAATAACCTTTAAAACAGGTGTAGAACGATATGTGAAACTTTTCACATAATGATAAGATTTCCCTTCTCCAATTAAAATACTTCCATCTTCAAACTCAAATTCAGGAATAATTGAATCCACTGCTTTTGAAACATTCACAATTTCGGTTGTACCAGGTTCTAATATTGAAATTGGAGTAGCAACTGCACTTGGAATACTTATATTATTAGCCAGTAACTCATAATTTAAAGGTAACAACGAAACTCTATATTCACCAGATTCACTATTTGTTTTAAAATTAAACCTAGTGTAATCTGTAACCGCTGAACCTCCTGGTTTATAACCTAATGTAATATCTGCTACACCAATATTGTTTTTTGAGCTAATGGTTACTGTGGTTGCATCTCCATTTGTATCTGTTATCGATTTTTCAAACAGTCCATCTTCACCAAAACCAATTACTTTTTCTGCCTGAACGGGCCCTCCAACAACTCTACCTACAAGCGTAACTTTTGTTTCATCAATAAAAACTACTTGTTCATTAGCGTCTTCAAAAAACTCTTTAAACGTTCCTGTTAATGCTGGAAACCTACTATTATATGTAAATACATGCCCTGGTTTTTCTAACGTAATATAATGGTTTCCTATAGGAACACTTACTTCAAAATTACCTTCTACATCAGAAACCACCGGAATGTTATTTTCATCTAGCACAATGTTTCCATCTACATAAACATTTACACCTTCTGAGAAAACTTTGGCATAGCGTTCTAAATAATCGTCTGTATCATCATTTGGAGTATCATTGTTATTATACCAATAATCTCCCTTTGAAAATTTCTCTCCATTTTTTTCGTAATAATTGTAGCCTTCATCTAAAATACCTGGTCCAGAAACATATTCATCACCATCCGTTAAATTATTAAAAACAGGCGTTGAAGAAGTACCACTATTTACCTCTACAAAAGATTTAAAAACATCTCTTGAATCAAATAATACTTTCCCTTTAAAACTAAATGAAGAAATATCTATAAAATCAATTTTATTTACAACTTCAGAACCTTGACCTAGAAATACCAATTGCTGGTTTGGTTCAAATTGATGTACACCATACAGTGGTGTTATGTTAAATGATTCTCCAGTCCCTGAATATGGAATGGCAGTTATTTCATAATTACCGTTAATATTGGTAACCCCCAAAACACCTAATTGATCCGCTGTTGGAAAATTACCTGTTCCAATTCCCCATAAAACTTTATCAGCAACAGGAGTTGTTGCTTCCCATAACATCCCATGATTTTTATTGTAGTTAAATCCGTTTCTAGATAAATCATAGGCATAAGAACCTACTTTTTCATTGGCGCTTAAATAAGAAACCAGTCTAGCATCATTTCCACTAATATAACGTGTATAATCTGTTCTAATAGTTGTTGCTGAAAGTATATCATTCCAAATTCTTATTTCATCAATAAAACTTCCTTTACCACCACCAACATAAAGGTCATCCCATGCTGTAGGGTTACCTCCTATACTTAGTGTATTTGTTTGTGTTGGAATGGATACATTAAAATAAGGTGCTGTATAATTAGGGTCTACATCCACTAATTTATCATGAACATCTACTTTATAAGCTTCATTTATCTCTCTTCCATTTATATATAATAATGGTACATTTCCATTACTCATTACAACTGAAAAATGAACAAATTGGTCATTAAAATCCGTTACAGAAATTAAAATATCATCTCCTCTAGAATTTAATTTTCCTGAAGGAAGATAATTGTGTAATTTATATTCACTACCTCCAATAGTAACAACTAAAACTTTTGAAGTCGCTAATAAATTTACAGTAACATCAATAGTATTGGTATCTAAATTTGAAAGTGAAAATAAATTAATAGGCTGGCCTGAATCATTTGTATAACTAGTTTCTGGCTTTACCCAAGCTTGTAATGTTCCAGCATCAGTAATTGGATTTGTTATATTTTCAATTTTAATAGTGCTGGTTGCTGGAACTACTAATGAACTTCCTGAAGCTACACTACTACCATCTGAACTTGCAACTACTATTACATCTTTAACTGGGTTTCCTCCTTTGTAACTTATATTTCCTGTTACAACAGCCGTTGGGTTTCTATATCCAATACCTGTAATATAAGTACTATACAAGCTTTCTATTTCGCTAACACCTTCTGCAACAACTTTATATTGATACAAAACACCACCTTCAGTATATTCATCTTCATAAGATGTTTCACTTTTAGAAACACTTGCAACAAAATCATATAAATGATCCTGATCTTCCTGTGCAGATGCGTATGCTTTATACTCTCTTTTGTATATTTTAACACTATTTATAATATTAAAATTTGATCTTAAATCCCAATTTATTAAAATTTTATCTCCAAAATATCCCTTTGAAACATCAAAAGATTCCTCTGCAAAAGTTTTATATAAATAAAGTACTCCCCAAGGAAACCGAATATCTGTTGGGTTTGTTGTACGTTCTACGCTATTTAAATTTTGACCAAGATAAGGTACCCCTACCTGTATATTATATCCTTTATTTTGAATAGCTTGTGAAACAGGCGTAATCTTAGCTCCTTCATCATTTTGCGCCCAAAGCCCTGTTACCAGAAACCATAGGCCTAACGTTATAATTATTTTTTTCATAATTATAACAGTTATAATTTAATAATATAATTTACACCGTAATTTACTGGGCGTGTCTCACTACCTCCAGAGCTTGCTGTTTCACCTGACGTAATCATGTGTTCATGAGCTCCGCTTGGTTGTAAAGTCCCTGAATTAATTACATCTACTTCATTGGAACTAGTGTCTTGACCTCCAGATGTTTCAAAACCAGTAACTTTTAAAATTCTATCATAATCACCATTTGTATGATTATGATCACCTTCTGTATCTGTTTCAAGATCTCCTGGTCCATGCTTATGTGCTTTATTTTCATCTCCTTGTGTATCCATTAAATTAGGACCATCATGATTATTTACTGGGCTTTCACCTGTTCCTCTTAAAAACATACCTTGTAAATCTGGCACATTATTACCACCTAACAAAGCTATTAAATCACCAGAACCATTAACAGTTGTTAAGGACTGTCCATTACACAATACCCACCCTGAAGGAGCAGTTGTACCAATATAAGGCATTATAGAACCTGTTGGCACTCCATTATTTGCGGAAACGGCATAAGGAACATGTTTAAATGATTCATCTGAAATTAATTGACCTGATGCCTCTATCTTTAAAAAAAGAATATGATTCGCAAAACTTGACATTGTAGTAGGATCAACATCTAAAATATAAGAAAAAACACCAAATGCATCTGTTGTAAGTGACTCACTTACACTAAACACAACTTCTTCCGCAGGGTTTTTGTAATAAATTTTAAAATTAAATGTAATGGTTTCATTAGCCATTGCTGAATTATTATCATCTCTAGCAATTCCTTGTACAGCAATACCTGAAGTTGATGCAGAAGTTTGTGCATAATTAGTTACTGAAATAAGTAACATTAAAATAGATAGAAAAAGTAATTTAGTTTTCATAAGTAGTAGTAGTTTTAAGTTTAGTAGTTTTTATTTTTATTGATTATTTAATTTTATTTAAGTACTAGTTTAATATTTAAGTTGTCATGAAAAGTTTAGTATGCGCTTCTTTAAATTTTTGTACAAGTAAATTCCAAAAATTATTTTTAGGTGTATTTATAAAACCAAATATTTTAAGGAGTATTTTAACATGCATACCGCAATAATAAATTTCATTAATTTTTATATACTGTAGCGGACGTAATATTGGCAAACCACTTACTTTTAACACAACAATAAATTGTGTTTTAACTTCTTTACTAGTGGCTGTGCTTATAATATCGTACGCAGAAAGTAGTGGTAGTTCTGCTTCAATAACAGCAACTTTTGGTTGGTACTGTATTACATACTCCAACGCCTCTATACCAGAAACGGTTTGACTTTCAATTAAACAACCTTTTTTAGTTAATTCAATTGACAAGCCAAGTACATAGTTCTTATTACTATGAGCTATAAATAAGGTATGTGAGTGCTTTCCCTGCATAAGGTGCAAGGTATACAGTTACTTTATTTTAAAAAATAAGTGTTTTTACGTGTTTATTACGTAGCGCTACGTAGTGGTAATTTGTTAATAAAAACCTGTTTTATGCTAAAAAAGGGCTAAGACAAGTTACAAATTTACTATACTAATTTTATTTCTAAAAGCCCAATTGGTTAACGAGTTAGCCTTATGCTCTAAATCTAATTTTGAAATGATATTACTTCTATGTTTTTCTATTGTTCTTACAGAAACACATAACATTTCTGCAATAGTATTTGTTGAAGTCTGATTTGAAATATGTTTTAAAATAACAATTTCTGAAGGTGATAAAAATTGTAAATTTTGAAGTCCATTAGACTCGTTTTCGAAAGTATTTTGTATGGATTCACTGAAACATTCACCCTTATTAATTACTGCTTTTATACATTTTTCTATTGCTAAAAATGAATCTTCCTTTAATAAATAGCCTTTTATTTGAATTCTTTTTGCTTGCGCTATATAGCTAACTTCTTTATGAAAGGTTTGAATAATAAATTCTGTTTCAACTTTCTTTCCTTTTGCCATTTCTACTACTTCAAAACCTGATAAGAAAGGCATATCTACATCTAAGATTGCTAAAGTTGGTTTTAATTTTAAAATTAACTCTAAAGCTTTTAAACCATTTTCTGCTTTACCAACTACATTATAACCATTGTTTGTAAGCTCTTCAAAAAGACCTTTTAATAACATCGGATGGTCATCTGCAACAACTATTGATATTTTACTTTTAGTGATCATTTGATTGGTATTACTAATTTTACAGTGGTGCTTTTACCTAAGTTAGAATCAATCGATAATTTAGAGTTTATTATTATAGAACGTTCTAAAATTGTTTTCATTCCTAAACTCTTGCTTTCTACTTTTGCTTTTAAAGGCTCAAAACCTTTTCCATTATCTTTTACTACCATTTTTATGGTGTTAGCATTCTTTTCAATCGTTACAAAAACCGTTGTAGCTTCTGCGTGTTTTACAATATTATTTAATGTTTCTTGTAAAATTCTATAAACATGTAGATTAGACTCTTTATCCAAAGCACCATCAATACCATTAATATCATTGGTAAAAAACAAATTGGTATGCTTATCTACTTCATTAATTAAAGTGGTAATTGCTGAAGTTATTCCTAGCTGCTCTATTATTGAAGGATGTAAATTTTTAGAAATACTTCTTAATTCTTCCAAAGTACTATTGGCTAAAATGCTTATTTCATCTAAATTATGTAATTTTATTTTTTTGCTTAACAGCATCATTTTTTGACCAACACTATCATGTAATTCTCTTGCCAATCGTATACTCTCATCTTCTTTAATTTGTATTAAATCTTGTGAAAATTTTTGCTGTAATTTTTGTCTTTTAGAAGCTGTATTTCTTGATCGTATTAACAAAATAAAAGCAAATAACCCTATTAAGCCTATTGATGTAAAAATTATCCATTGATTTTTAACTTTATTTTTAGCATTTAATACCTCTATATTTTCTCCTTGTTCTATAATTTTAAAATCTCTTTTATCAGTTTCGTAAAGTGTTTGATAATATATTAGGTTTTTAACTTTTTGGCTACTTTTTATAGAATCATTAAGTGAAAGATGATTTTTTAAATGAATTAAAGAGTTTTTAGAGTCTCCTAACTTTTCATAAATTTCAGCAACTAATTTTTCTAAACGTACAATCTCTGAAGGATCTTTTCGTTTAATTTTCATACTCAATAAATCGTTACCTAGTATTATTGCTTTTTTAAAATCTTTATCTACCAAAGCAATAGTCATTAAAGCTTCTTTATAGAGTTCTTCATTTTTTCCTTTTGTTATTGCTTCAGAATCCTTTTCAGCTTCTTTTAAATATTTTTTAGATAATTGAGTATTGTTATTTTTAGCATACGCAATAGCCAGTGTGCTTAAAATAGCTGGTCCTGAAAGATCCATAGTAGATTTATTATTAAACTCTAATGCTTTCAATAAATTATCAATTCTTTTATTTTGGTTTCCCAACTCACTGTAAACTACTGAAGCATTATAATAAGAATTTGCTAATTGTTCATAATTTTTAGTAATTTCTAAAAGTAATATTGCATCATCTCGAACACTTTTAGCTTCTTTATAAAAACCATTTTTACTATACAATCTAGATAATGAATTTTTAGAGCTTATAATATTAAAAGTATCTTTAACTTTCACGAAGTAATTATAAGCAGTATTATAGTTTTGAGAAGCTTCTACAAACATTCCTAAAGATTCGCGAGTTTCCCCAATATATAAATTCACAAAACCTAAAAGCCTATCTTCTTTCGCTTTTATGGCATATTTTTCAGCTATTTCATAGATTTCAATAGCTTTGTTTTGTTGTTTATTAAAAAAATAACTGTCCGCACCATTTAAATACAACCTCGCTAAAGAATAGCTATTCTTTACTTGTAAATTTTTATCTAAAAACTGAATAAATATAGCTAACCCTTCTTCTGGTTTGTTAACAATAGTATTGTTATAGTAAATTAGATCTGCGGTTCTATTTGCAGCAATACCTACAGAATCTATCTGTAGCGCAAATGCAATTGTTGCTTTTACAATGGAATCGAACTTTAAACTGGGGGTATAGTTAACAGTTCTCACTAAACTATCCATATACTGTAGTTTCTTGCCGTTTTCACTCAACGCTATCTCCGCTTTTAATTTCTCAATTCTATTTAAACGTTTTGAATCTTGAGCAGTTAGTAGCGAACTAAAAAAAAATAGAATCAACAGATATAAATATTTCATATAGGTTTTAGATATGTAACAAATATATTTTTAAATTACTAGAAAGCAGCTTATTAATCAAAAACTATTAAAATAAATAAAATTGAGTAATAATTTATTTTTAATAAAAAACAAAAAATTCATCACAAGTTTTATAAATAGAAAGCATCTTAATAGATAGTCCTTTTAATTAAAAAAGGAATTATCAATCTATATTATTTATGAAATTCAACCAATTAAAAGCAGTTGCTTTAAGCTCAATTTTTATTATTTTAAACGCTTGTAGTGAAGATACAACATCCGATTTAACAACTAGCGACGCAGTAACCATATCTGTAGAAAGCAGTAATTTTATTGCAGCAGGATTAGCAACACCTATAACCATTGAAAGCAGAACATTATCTGATGGTTCTACAGCAGATTGTTATAAAATTGTAGTTACGGGTACACCTACAGATCATGAAATGGGGCCCTGGTGTCCGAGTAATATTTATGATGATGCTACTGCAGGTGGAATTTGGCTTGAAAACGGAGAAGTCTATGATGTAGACGGAGCTTTTGTTAAAAATTTAGCTACTTTTTATAATGATGACACTTGGATGTTATACAATGCTACAACCGGAGAAATTACAAAAACGACTACAGAAACAGAATGTGATGAAGCTGCAAATCCTAATGTAGGTGAAGAATATGAAAACTACTGTGTAGAATGTTTGCCTTCTTATGTAGAATACTTAACACACACCTATTACATTCCTGTTACTCCCAAAATCGCTGCAACTCCTTATGTATTTTCAACCGGACTTGATGGAGGTCCAGGTGGTCCCGGAACAGCTATAAGTACCGTACCTACTAATAGAGGACTGGCATTTAATGGTGTTGTTTTTGATGCTCCGGCACCAACAGATAATATTTTAAGTGCTTATACTTTAGCTCCTTTTGATGATGCTGGCGGACATATTAATTTAGCTGCAGGGTATCATTATCATGCCGCAACGGGACTTTCTAAAAAAATAACGCAAGCAGATAATCATGCAGCAATGATAGGGTATGCTTTAGATGGATATGGTATCTTTGAAAATACGGATGAAGACGGAAATGAAGCTACAGATTTAGATGATTCTAGAGGTCATTATGATGAAATTAGAGGCTATCATTATCATGTAGATAAAGCAGGAAACAATAATTTTATCAATGGATTAAGAGGTGAATATGCACTATAAAAAAATGATTAAAAACTTTTCTATTTTAGTGATATTTCTGGTGATGAGCAATACCTTATTTGCACATCAACCAGATTTATCTAATATCGTAATTTCTAGAACCGATAACGGACAAGTTATTTTACAAGTAAATAGTTCCTTAACGGCCTTTCAGCAGGAAGTCAATTTTGTTCATGGCGAAGGTTTTTATAAATCTCCAGAAGAATTTAGAAACTTAGTTATCGAACATTTCAATAGTCATTTTTCAATGATTATCAATAATAAAGATACCATACAATTTAAAAACCCGAAGGTATTTTTAGGACATGAGACAAAATTAGTTACAGAAATTATTGGACTTCCAGAAACCATAAATACCATTCAATTAAAAAACACCTTATTCAAAGATATTTATCACAGTCAATCTATAGTTATCTTTTTATTAGAACAATTTCCAACACAAAAATTCTCTTTAGGTATTGATAATAAATATCAAATAAATATTGCTCTTAAAGACGGGGTTTGGGATAATATCTTAGAAGAAAAAACGAATTCTAATTTTAGATATGTGGGCTATTTTGCAATTTTATTAGTAATTTTAGCAGTGTTTTTTGTGCTAAAAAGAAGAAAAACTGTAAAATAAAAATATAATAGCACTTGCTATAAGAAATCTCATTATAAATATTAAGACTAAAAATATTATGAAAAAATATAATTTAAAACTCTTAACACTAAGTCTATTTCTTGTCGGACTTTCTGCTTGTAAAAGTAATAGTGACAGTAAAAAAACAATTACTCAAGACAAAGTAACAATTGCTGTTAATAGTGATTATTTTTTATCTGGAGGATTGGCAGAACCCATTTCTATTGTAAGTAGAACTTTGTCTGACGGTTCTACGGCAGATTGCTATAAAATTGTAGCAACAAGCACACCTACAGATCACACAATGGGACCTTGGTGTCCTACTAATATTTCTGATGATGCAAGCGCTGGTGGAATTTGGATGCAAGATGGAAAAGTATATGATGTAGATGGTGAATTTGTAAAAAACTTAGCTACTTTTTATAAAGATGATACTTGGATGTTATACAATAGCGAAACAGGAGAAATAACAAAAACATCTACAAAAGAAGAATGTGAAGAAGCTGCAAACCCAAATGTTGGAGAAGAATATAAAAACTATTGTGTAGAATGCTTACCCTCTTATGTGTCAGATGTAACTCACACCTATTACATTCCTGTTACTCCTAAAAAGGCAGCAACTCCTTATGCCTTTTCAAGAGGAGGAAGAGGTCTAGGTGGTCCTCCTCCAGCAGGGAAAAGACCCGAAGGAGGCGAAAGACCTCCAAAACCAGAAGGACGTCCCGAAAACAGTTCTGCAATGCCTTCTAGCAGAGGATTGGCTTTTAACGGAGTTGTTTTTGATGCTCCAGCGCCAACTGATAATATTTTAAGTGCGTATACTTTAGCTCCTTTTGATGATGCTGGCGGACATATTAATTTAGCAGCCGGATACCATTACCATGCTGCAACAGGTGTTTCTAAAAAAATTACACAAACAGATAAACATGCCGCAATGATTGGTTATGCTTTTGATGGATATGGAATTTATGAAAATACTGATGCAGACGGAAATGAAGCTAAAGATTTAGATGCATCTAGAGGTCATTATGATGATGTTAGAGGATATCATTACCATGTAGACAAAGCAGGTAATAATAATTTCATCAATGGTTTGCGAGGAGAATACGCGCAATAAAAAAATATTTTAAAATCATAATATAAAGCTCAAGTGAATCACTTGAGCTTTATTATTTTATACAAGGTTACCTCCTATTTTATCCATTTCTCTTACAGATTATTATAAAAAGGTGTTTCTAATTCCTCTTTTTTTGAGTCAAAAAAAGTATTTTAGCTGTGTGATTTTGTAGATAATATCAATGATTAATTTCCTCGTAAAAATCGGATTTAAAACTTATATTATCGACATTCAAAAAAAAAGGAAAAAGAAATGAAAGTACTGCACACTGCCGATTGGCATTTAGGACATCGCTTGCACGAGCAATCTCAGTTTGAAGAACAATCTTTATTTTTAAGCTGGATTGGAACCTATATCATAGAGCAAAAGGTTGATGTGCTTTTAATTTCTGGTGATGTTTTTGATACCGGTTCTCCATCTAACCAGAGTTTAGAAATGTACTATAGTTTTTTAGTAAAACTAAACGGAACCACTTGTAAATCGATTATTATTACTGGCGGAAATCATGATTCTCCAGGTACTTTAAATGCACCAAAACACATCTTAGGTGCTTTGTCTATAAAAGTGGTTGGTAAAGCAACCGAAGACATTAAAGATGAAGTTTTCGAAATTGAAATAAACAACCAAAAAGTAATTATTGCTGCGGTTCCTTATTTGCGTGATGGTGATATTAGACGTGCAGTTGCCGGTGAAACTTTTGATGAATTAACCGATAAATACAAAACTGCTTTAATAAACCATTATGTTTCTGCCGCAGACCAATGCAAGCTTATAAATACAAATAATGCTCCCGTAATTGCCATGGGACATTTGTTTGCCACTGGCGGAACGATTTCTGATAGTGAACAAAATATTTATGTAGGAACTTTAGGGCATATTGGTGCAGAAGATTTTCCTACCTATTTTGATTATGTGGCTTTAGGTCATTTACACAGACCTCAAATAATTGGCGGAAACGACAAAGTCCGTTATTCTGGTTCTCCTAATATCTTAAGTTTCAGCGAAATTAATTACGATAAAAAAGTGATTATTTTATCTATAGAAAACAACAAAATTACTGACATTAAAGATGATGTAATTCCGAAATTTAGAGAATTTTACAAGCTTACAGGTAGTTTGCAAGAATGTATTTCTAAATTTTCTAGTTTGACTTCTAATTCTTATGAATTAACACCTTGGGTAGAAATTGCTTTAAAGGAAGATCATACGGTAAATACTGACGATTTAAAATCTGAAGCAGCACAATATCCTTTTGAAATCTTAAAAATAGGATTGAAAAATCAACGAAAAGTTAAAGGAATTGAAGAGTTGCTAGAAAACACAAAATCAATTAAAGAATTATTACCTACAGAGGTTTTTAAATTGAAATGCGAAGAAATGGATTATGACTTGGAACAAAGACCCGAAGTTTGGGATGCTTTTAATGAAATATTACAATCTGTTAAAAAACAATAAGGCAGCTTCTCTATGAAAATTTTAAAGATAGAATTACAAAACATAAATTCCTTAAAATCGGACACTCCAATTGTTATCGATTTTGAAAACGAACAATTTAGAGATGTTGGTTTGTATGCAATTACTGGTTCTACAGGGGCAGGAAAAACCACTATTTTAGATGCAATAACCATTGCTCTGTATCACAACGTTCCACGTTTTAACGGATCTAAAGGTACTTTGTTAGATGTTGTAAGTCATGGTGCACATGATGCTTTTAGTAGAGTAACTTTTAAAAACGACACCACCATTTACGAGGCTTTCTGGGGAATTAGAATTGCTGATAAAAAAGGAAAAGCATATAAAAACCCGAAGGAAGAAGTCAGTTTAAAAAACTTAACTTCAGACACCATTTTAGCGACTCAAAAACGAAATTTAATTACCGAAGTAGTGAATGCTACTCAATTAGATTATAATCAGTTTTTACGATCTGTAATGTTGGCGCAAGGTGAATTTGCTTCATTTTTAACCGCAAAAGGTCCTGAAAAAGGAAAGTTATTAGAACAAATTACTGGCGAACAGATTTATAAAAAAATTGGTCAAGGAATTTTAGATCGAAAATCTGAAGAAGAAAAAAAACTAAGAGAAATTGAAGCCAAAATAAATGCTGATGATATTTTAAATGAAGAAGCTAAAGCGAATTTAATTACTGAAGACAAAACGTTAGATGCTGATATTAAACTTACGGAAACTGCGATAAAGTCTTCTCAAAAAATTGTAGATTGGTATGTTGGTTTTATAAAATTAACAAAAGAAGGAGAAGAACATGAAGAGAAATCTAAAAGTGTTCAATCTTTTGTAGAGAAACACAAAGTAGCATTAGATCAATTGGCTTTACATGAAAAAGCATTGCCTTTTAAAGAGTTGATAACAGATTTGAATAGAACAGCAAAAGAAACTGTTTTAAAAGAAAATCAACTTAAAGAAATTGAAAAAACACTAACAGAGTTAAAACCTCAAATACTTCTTTTAGAAAAGCAAACCAAGACAGACACTAAAAATGTAGAACTCGCTGAAAAAGAATTTGCTGAATGGTTACCAAAGTTTGATACGATTACAAATTTAGACGCTGCTTTAAAAAACGAACTTACTGTAAAAGAAAAAGCTTCTGATAACTTAGCTAAACTTGAGTTAGAAATAAAAAAGGCTTCCGAAGACAATAGTAAATTAGTCAACAGTTTTGATGAGACTACAAATCAAATTAAAGCAAAAGAAAGCTTTATAAAACAAAATGAATTTTTAAGATCAGTTGCCTTAGAAATAACAGATTGGAGAACCGATTTATCAACTTTAAAAACGAATAAAGAAACGATTGTAAAAAGTGCTTTATTAGTTGATAACAAGAAAATAGAGATTACAAAAACAACTGAAAGTTTAAAACAAAACAAAGGTATTCTTCAAGAGAAATCAGCTGCTATAAAAGTAATTGAAGAAAAAATCACATCTCTAAACAAAGACCTAGAAAAAAATTCATTAAGTGATTTATTAGCGTTAAAAGAAAAATACAATCAGTCTGAAAATAACTGGAAACAGTTTAAAGTTTTTGCAGAACAACATCAAAAAATCACAAAAGAAAAAACTGATTTAGAAAGAGATGAGAAAAAATATACAAACGATCTAAAAGAAATTACTGATAAAATAGTCGCTTTACAAAAAGTGCTTGACAATCAGGAAAAATTAGTTAATGATGCTACTAAAATTTTAGATTTAGAACGAAGTGTTGCCAAATATAAAGAGGATCGAAATCGTCTTATAAAAGGAGATCCTTGTAGTTTGTGTGGTTCAAAAGAACACCCATATACAGAACATTTACCCTTAATAAATGTATCGGAATCTGAAATAGAATTAATCAAGAGAAAGGAAGATTTAAAAAAGTTAAACGAAGAAAAATCGCTTTTTGATACTAAAAAAACGGCAATACAAACTCGTATCGAAAATTTCCAAGAACAGATTAAAGGGAAATCAACCGAATTATCTTCAATAAAATCGAAGGTAAATGAGTTATCAATTGTTTGTGAATTAACTGATTTTTATAAAGTTGAATCTGAATTACTTTCCCTTAAAAATAAGTTAGCTGAAATAAACACTAGTTTAAAAAACGCTCAACAATTACAGGTAGATAAAGACAAATTCTCTAAAGATATTCAAAAACAAAATGAAGAAATCCATCTATTAAAAACGACAATTGCTACCTTAGAAGAAAAAAATAAAAATGCAAAAGAAGTCATTCTTCAAGAAGAAAAATCGATTTTAGAACTAAATACGCTTTGCACAAACCTAGAGAATAGTTTAAACGTAAAACTTACTAAATATTCATATCAACTTCCTGCTCTTTCGGAAATCAATTTGTTTTTAAAAGAAATAGACGAAAAAATTGCTCTTTTTAATAAAACAGAAAGAAGTTTAGACGCATTAAAATCTGAAAGTAAGATTCTAAATACAAAAAAAGAAAACCTTAAAGAGCTGTTAGAAAATCATGCTAAAAACAGAGTGATTTTTACTGAAACAATTAAAGATTCAACTTCAAAACAGCAGAAATTAACAACCCAAAGAATTGCAATTTTACCAATTAAGACTTCGGTAGAAAGTAAAAGAAACCTGCTACAAAAAACAAAAAACACCTTTGTAGAAAAAGCAAAGTTGAGTAATGAATCCTTACAAAACTTACTCAATACTAAAACAAAACAAGAAACTTTACAGGTAAATATTACAGCTGATTTAAAAAGTTTATCAATTAAAAAAGCTGACTTTACAACTACACTCAATGCTAAATTAAAAGACAGTGATTTTACATCAAAAGAAAATATTGAAACAGCATTACTTTCCGAAGAAATAGCTCATAAATACAAAGACAATAGAGAACGTATTAAGGAAAATCAACTTAAAATAAAGACCTTAAAAGATGAACATGCTAAGGATCTAAAATTATTGCATGAAACCAAAAATTTTGAAACTTCCGAATCTGAAAGCAAACAAATTTTAGCAGATTTAAAGACTAAAAAAGATGCGTTGTTAACTGCAAAAGGTAAAATTGTTGAAGCCTTTAGAAAGGACAAAGAAATAAAAGATAGAAACCAAGAAACCTATAAAAAAATAGACGCTCAAGATAAAATTTGTAAAGTTTGGAAAGAACTTTTTAAAATTATAGGAAACTCTAAAGATGCATTTAACGTCTACGTGCAACGCTTAACATTAAAACATTTGTTAGATCTTGCCAATGTGCATTTGTATCAATTAAACAAGCGTTATTCTTTAAAAATGGAAGATTCTTACAAACCCAAAGAAGAGCTTAATTTTAATTTGATAGACCATTATCAAACAGATCAAGCGAGATTGGTAGATACTTCTAGTGGTGGAGAAAAATTTATTATTAGTTTGGCTTTGGCTTTAGGATTGTCTGATTTAGCAAGTAAAAACGTAAAAATAGATTCCCTTTTTATTGATGAAGGATTCGGAACTTTAGATAGCAATACTTTAGAAACTGTTATTTCTACCTTAGAAACGCTGCAATCTCAAGGTAAAATGATCGGAATTATCTCGCACGTAGAAAATTTAAAAGAACGTATTCCGACTCAAATTCAGATTACAAAGAAAAGCAATGGTGTTAGTAAAGTTAATATTATTTAGAAAAACAGATTCATTTATATGATAAGATTCCTCGTCGTAAACTCACTCGGAATGACAAATTTATAGCGGAAGATAATCACTAGTTAAAAGTGAGCGATAACAAACAAATAAAAACAAAGAAAGGCTGTCTAAAAAGGAAGTTTTTTGTCAATCTGAATTTATTTCAGATTCTTATGAAAATTCAACATCAATAAGTTGAGATACTGAAACAAGTTCAGTATGACAAGGTTTAACACTCATGCGCTAGTGCTCGTTTTTAACGAGTACCCAACCAATTTGATTCCTAAATGATCAATCGTTAAAACGAGCGATACCGTAAAGGGTAGTAAGGTTGATATTATTTAGGTAAAAAAAGATTCCTCGTCGTAAACTCACTCGGAATGACAAAATATCTATAAAAAAAAGCTCAAGTTGAATACTTGAGCTTTTTTTATAAGATTAATTCATTTTCTGTAATCGCAGATTGAACTTATTACAATCTATTTAATAAATCTACTTTCTTATTCTCAAATTCTTCAACAGAAAGAATTCCTTTGTCTTTTAAACCTGCTAATTTTTCTATTTTACCAAAAATATCTTCTTCAAAAGCACTATTATTATTGTTGTAGTTATTATTGTTAACAGGCTGCATTGGAGCTTCTATAATAGGTGCAACTGGCGTTTCTATAACATTATTTTGTATTTCATTATTTTGAATAGGCGCTGGTGCTTGCTTATTTCCTCCAGAAATAATAGGTAAAGTATTTAAATCTACATTCCCATATTGACTCGTAAAAGAAACCGAATAATTACCACTTTGTTGCTGTCCTACTCCACCAATATTATGGTCTAACGTATCAAAAATAGTTACGTTACCATTTTCTTGAATTGCTAAACGATGTATATTATTAAAAATAGCATAACTTGTATTATTTTGGCTTCCTGTAGAATTAGGAAAACCTAAATCTCCCCACCAATCACTAGAATAACCTCCTTGTGGATTCTTAACTTTTGGCAACGGTTTGTACTGTATTGCTCCTTGGTGAATTAAGTTAGATAAATCTACACAAAGTCCGTCTACCAAATATTTAAGGTTATTATTAAACATATCACCAACCATAGTCATACCACCTTGCATCCACTGTCCTCCACCACCTAACTCAGCGATATTAAACTGTGCCATTGTACCATTGCTATTCATCAAACAAAATGTTAAATCAGTAACAGTATTTGTACTTACTCCGTATTTATTAGCTACGTTTACTATATTTTGAAAACTAGCTTCTGTGAATGTTGCATTCATAACTTAGATATATTTCTTAATTCTGTTACACAAATTTGTCTAACAATTTTTCGACAAAGGTAAACTATAGTAATAGCAATAATGCTTTTTAAAATATAATTTTTACTAATTTTAAAATTCTATTTATTTAATTTTAAACACGTTAGAGTTCTAACTTTATACTCGTGAATTTAACTAAAATGTATGGTAAAATCTTACGTTCTTAGAAAATAAAGTATGTTTTCGATAAAACTACATACAAAATATACATCTTCTAATTTAAAGTTTATGATTTCTTACTACATCACAAAATATTATTTTTTTACTTTTGATAATAATTTAAAAATAGTTTATGAAAAATAAAGTTTTAGTACTATTAATCCTCGGAACAATTTCTTTTACCTCAACAATTTCAGCACAAGAAACAACTACTAATTTGTTAGAAAATGCACAAACAAAGGCCAAAAAAGAAAATAAAGCTATTTTTATAAAATTTGAAGCTTCTTGGTGTGGGTGGTGCCGTAAAATGACAAAAGACATGAAAGCTGAAAGCACAAAAGCATTTTTTGAAGATAATTATGTAATTGTACCTGTTGTAGTAAATGAATCTAAAGGAAAAGAAAAATTAGAAAATCCGGGTTCTAGAGAATTATTAAAAAAATATAAAGGAGATGAAGCAGGCTTACCGTTTTGGTTAATCTTAGATTCAAATTTAAACGTACTTGCAGATTCTTTTGATGCTAATGGAGACAATCTAGGAGGACCAGCAAGTAAGGAAGAAGTAAACCAATTTATAAGTAAAATAAAAAAAACGGCAAAAAAGGTTTCAGAAAAGGATGTGAAAAATATAAAAAATCAATTTATTAAATAAAAGCATCTTTTAAAAAACGATACTAAAAAAAGCTCTAGACATAAATCTTGAGCTTTTTTAGTAAAATATCTTTTTTATGATTGCATTGGGATTTCTGGTAATTTATTTTTAAAACTTGGCGCATTGTCTCTGTAAGAAACTAATTTCTTTTTAGAAACAAGCACTATTAAATCTTCACTTAACGTAAATAAACAAGCTGTTCTAAAAGTTTCTAAAAGTAATTTTTCTAATTCTACAGTCAGTGATTCAAAAGAAAATTGTTTAAATTCATTCTCTTCTGCAAAACGATATTTTAATTCAAAAATATCTTTACCATCCACTTTAAATAAACGGACATATACATTTAACAGTCCTTCACTTTTTCGCATCGGTTTGCTTAATGTAAGCTTTACAAATTCATCTTTTGTTAAACTTTCTTGTAATCTTTCAAAAAAAACTTTAAAATCGCTCATGCTGCAAAAATATAAATAAGAAATTATTAATTGTAGAATTACTTGCTAAAACATAGTGCTAACATGTTATATAATTCTGGATGTTTTCTCTGAAACAACTTTGGTCTTTCAAAGAAATATTCTCCAGCAACTGCTAGAAATTCAATTTCAGACGTTCCTCCATAACTTCTAATATCAGAGTTATTATTATTAATCGCCTCCATTTCTTTATGCACTAGTTGTAACCAAGGTATGATATACTGCTTGTTTAACAAAACTGACGGAATACCATCTACCACTCCATCTGCCTTGTCTAAAAGATGAATAAATTCGTGAATTGCTGTATTGCCTTTATCGGTTTTGTTGCTAAAACCAAGGTGTAACGCTTTTCTAGATAAAATCATTTGCTTCTCGAATCTTCCCGTGCCAACCAAACCACCAATAGTTCTTCCTTCTATTTGAGAATCAAATTGCAAATCATCATCAAAATAATCTGGATAAATTAATACGGTAGATAAGTTGGTATACTTCCAATTTGGAAATCTAAAAACAGGAATTACAGCACTCGCAGCAATCAACAAAGTATCTAATTCTTCTAACTCAAAATGAATGGCTTCAATATTAGTTTCCTTTAAAAAGGAAGCCATTTTAGTACGAAACACTTCTTGTTCACCAACATTTAATTTTTCATAAAATAGAATATGTTTTAATAATAATGGATGCCAATGCTCTGGAACAACAAGTTTTTCTAAAGAAACTGTACTCTTTTTTCGCTTAGACTTTATGCTTACAATAAAAACGATAAGAAGTATCGCAATGGCAATTATATATAACATTTTATTTTTTTAAAGTATGGAAAACTACGAAAAATTAAAAGATTTAGTACTTATTTTTTTGCTACTTTATTTTTCTGATTTTAATTTAAAAGCAACTAAATTCCATAAAAAAAAAGCTCAAGTTTAAAACTTGAGCTTTTTAAATTTATAAAGATCCATTCTATATCAGAATGAAAAAAAATATTATCCTTTAAAAACAATTTTACGCATACGTAAGCTTTCTGGAGTTACTTCTAAGTACTCATCTGCTTTAATGTATTCCATGTTTTCCTCTAAAGAAAAATCTACTTTAGGTGCAATTTTCATAGCTTCATCTGTACCAGATTTACGCATGTTTGTTAATTGCTTACCTTTAATTAAGTTAACAGCCATTTCATCAGACTTACTGTTCTCTCCAATTACTTGACCAACATAGATTTCTTGGTTTACATCAATAAAGAAAACTCCTCTATCTTGTAAACGGTTTAATGCATATGCAGTTGCTTTACCAGCAGCAGAAGAAACAATTGCTCCTTTTACTTCTTCAGTAAAGTCTCCTTTATAAGGACCATATTCACTAAATCTGTGGTTAATGATAGCAGTACCACCAGTTGCAGTTAAAATTTTGTTTCTTAAACCAATTAATCCTCTAGAAGGAATAGAAAACTCTAAGTGTTGTAAATCTCCTTTTGGTTCCATAACTAACATATCTCCTTTTCTAAGAGATACTAAGTTAATTGCTTTAGAAGCCATGTCTTCTGGTACATCAATAGACAATGTTTCCATTGGCTCATGTTTCTTACCATCAATCATTTTAATAATCACTTGTGGTCTTCCCACTTGTAATTCATATCCTTCTCTACGCATTGTTTCAATTAAAACAGATAAGTGTAAAACTCCACGTCCAAAAACGTTAAATTTATCTTCACTATCAGTAGTTTCAACTTTTAATGCTAAGTTTTTTTCTAATTCTTTAAACAGACGATCTCTAATGTGACGAGATGTTACAAATTTACCTTCTTTACCAAAGAAAGGAGAGTTGTTAATTGTAAACAACATACTCATTGTAGGTTGGTCAATTTCTGTTCTAGGTAATGCTTCTGGGTTTTCTAAATCTGCAATTGTATCACCAATTTCAAATCCATCAATACCAGTAATTGCACAGATATCTCCACAAGGTACTTTTTCTACTTGAACTTTACCCATTCCTTCGAATACGTGTAATTCTTTAATTCTTACTTTTTTAGTAGTACCATCAGCTTTACATAAACTGTATTCTTTACCTACTTCTAAGTCTCCTCTAAAAACACGTCCAATAGCAATTCTTCCTGTAAATTTAGAAAAATCTAAAGAAGTAATTTGCATTTGTGCTGTACCTTCATTGTATTTAGTTGCTGGGATAGATTCTAAAACAGCATCTAATAAAGGAACGATATCAGTAGTTTGGTTTTGCCAATCTGTAGACATCCAGTTGTTCTTTGCAGAACCATAAATTGTAGTAAAGTCTAATTGCTCTTCTGTAGCTTCTAAAGCAAACATTAAATCAAAAACTTTTTCATGAACGATGTCAGGAGTACAGTTTTCTTTATCAACTTTATTTACAACTACAATAGGAGTTAATCCTAATGCTAAGGCTTTTCCTAATACAAAACGAGTTTGTGGCATTGGCCCTTCAAATGCATCAACTAATAATAAAACACCATCAGCCATTTTTAATACACGCTCTACTTCTCCACCAAAATCGGCGTGACCAGGAGTATCAATTACGTTAATTTTTGTGTTTTTATATTGAACAGATACGTTTTTAGAAAGAATAGTAATTCCTCTTTCACGTTCTAAATCATTATTATCTAACAATAAATCTGTACGTTCTTTACGATCATCTAAGATTTTAGCTTGATCTATAATTTTATCTACTAACGTTGTCTTACCGTGATCGACATGGGCTATAATAGCGATATTTCTAATTGGCTGCATTTATTTATTCTAATTTTGCTGCAAAAGTAATCTTTTTTGATTAAAAATTGTATTCTATATAAAAAACTTTAACTATCTTATCCTTAAAAAGGTATCTCAGGATAAAAAATAATTAAATACAACCTCCTTTTAAGTTTAAAATTTTAGTCTTTAAATTCGATTTTAGCAAAACCTCAATTGCTTTTCCACTTCTTACTCCAGACTTACAATACACTACTAATTCTTTATGTATACACACCTCATCTAAACGGTTTTTCAGGTCACCCAAAGGAATATGTTGTCCTCCAATATGATATTCTTCTCTCTCATAATTTTCTCGAACATCTAATAAATTATATTTCTCTTTATTTTTATTGAGTTCTTCTAAAGTAATTTCTTCTTTGGATAGAATTCCACAGAAAAAATCATAATCATTTTCTAAAACAGTAATTTCTAAAGTAGTGTCTTTTTCAAAATTTAAGATTGTTTGATTCATTTGTAAAGAATCATAAATCAATAATTTATTGAAAAGCACCGCTCCTATTCCACAAATAATTTTAATCGTTTCATTGGCTTGTAAACTTCCTATAATTCCGGGTAACACACCTAAAACGCCAATTTCTGAACAATTTGGAGATTCATCTGGTTTTGGTGGCGTTGGATACAAACATCGATACGTTCCGCTTCCTTGATAGTTAAAAACACTCACCTGACCTTCAAACTTAAATATAGATCCGTAAACCAAAGGTTTGTTCGTAATTACAGACGCATCATTCACTAAATAACGCGTCGAAAAATTATCGCTTCCATCTACAATAATATCATAATTATTGAATAATGAAAGGGCATTTTCTTGGGTTAATTTTTCATTATAAACATCAAAATTCACAAACGGATTTAACCTTGTCAATCGTTCTGCTGCAGTTTTAGATTTAGACAAACCAATATCATCCATTGTATATAAAATCTGACGTTGCAAATTACTTTGATCTACCACATCGTCATCAATAACACCAATCGTTCCAACTCCTGCAGCGGTTAAATATTGTAAAACAGGGCAACCTAATCCACCAGCTCCAATAACCAAAACTTTGGCTTGTTTCAATTTTAACTGCCCTTCTTCTCCTATTTTATCTAGAATTAAATGTCGATTGTATTGTTTTTTTTCTTCTGATGTAAGCATGATAAAACTAAGTTAAAACGTAAACTTCATAATTTGAAACTCGTAATTATTAAATGATAATTGATCACCGATAATTGATCACTGATAAATGATTACCTAAAATGTTCCCAATCTTTCCAAACCACTTCTAAATCTTGATTTTTTAGCATTTGTACCACCTCAGCAGTACTTCTTTCATCAGAAATTTCAAACTGTTCTAAAGATTGTGGTGCTACCGAATACCCTCCAGGATTTGTTTTAGATTCTGCACTAATAGAAGTAATTCCTAAATTGACAATATGATTTCTAAAAATTTCACTTTCTCTGGTAGACATTGATAATTCTATGTCTTCGTCAAACAAACGAAATGCACAAATAAGTTGTACCAAGTCCGAATCTGTCATTTCTACTTTTGGCTCTAATCCGCCAGAATGTGGGCGTAATCTTGGAAAAGAGATCGAGTATTTTGTCTTCCAATACGTTTTCTGTAAATATTTTAAATGCAAAGCGGTAAAAAAACTATCAGCACGCCAATCTTCTAATCCGAATAAAGCACCCAAACCAATTTTATGAATTCCTGCTTTTCCTAATCGATCTGGCGTATCTAATCGATAATCGAAATTAGATTTTTTCCCCTTCGGATGATGTTTCTTGTACTCGTCTCTATGATATGTTTCTTGATACACCAACACCGCATACAATCCGTTTTCTACCAATAATTCATATTCATCTTGATCTAAAGGCTGCACTTCAATCGTAATATTCGAAAACTGAGAACGGATTAATTGAATGGCATTCTTAATATATGCTACCCCTACCGTTTTATTTGCTTCTCCTGTTACCAACAAAATATGATCGTAGCCTTTGGCTTTTAAAAAAGCGACTTCCTTTAAAATTTCTGCATCGGTTAACGTCCGTCTTGGTATTTTATTCGTCATGCTAAATCCACAATAAGTACAAATATTCTGACATTCGTTACTCAAATACATGGGCACGTACATTTGCATCGTATTTCCAAAACGCTTCTTAGTCAATAACTGACTTTTATGCGCCATTTCTTCTAAAAATGGTTTTGCAGCAGGAGAAATTAAGGCTTTAAAATCTTCTAAATCTAGCTTATCTTTTACCAACGCTTGTTCTACCTCAACAGCTGTTTTATCGAAAATACTTTTTAGGCTAAAATCCCAATTATAAGTATCGAAAAGTTCTTTAAAATGACTCATATTCTAACTTAAAAAACTCGTTAACGGACTACTTGCAATGGCCATTTCGCTTCTCGGAGCTAACTTTGCTTCGTATGCCATTCTACCTGCTTCCACTGCCATTTTAAATGCTTTTGCCATCGCAACTGGGGTTTGAGAAACTGCAATCGCTGTATTTACCAAAACAGCATCTGCGCCTAATTCCATCGCATACGCTGCGTGAGACGGCGCTCCAATACCCGCATCTACAATTACCGGCACGTTAGATTGCTCAATAATAATTTCCAAAAAATCTACCGTTTTTAAACCTTTGTTACTTCCTATTGGTGCTCCTAATGGCATTACACATTGCACGCCAACCTCTTCTAAACGCTTACACAAAACTGGGTCTGCATGAATATATGGCATCACTACAAAACCTAATTTCACTAATTCTTCTGCCGCTTTTAAAGTTTCTATTGGGTCTGGTAATAAATATCTTGGATCTGGATGAATTTCTAATTTTACCCAATTGGTTTCTAAAGCTTCTCTAGATAATTCGGCCGCAAAAACAGCTTCTTTGGCTGTTCTTACTCCAGAAGTATTTGGCAATAAATTAATATGATTATGATTCAAATGCGATAAAATATCATCTTCCTCATTCGCAACATCTACTCTTTTTAAAGCCACTGTTATCAACTCACTTTCGGAGGCCAATAAAGCTTCTTTCATTAAGTGAGATGAACTAAACTTCCCTGTTCCTGTAAATAAACGAGAGGTAAATTCTTTGTCTGCTATTTTTAATTTTTGACTCATTTTATGTTTTTTTTGATTTGACATCACGTCGAGCAAAGTTTAAACCCAGTTCATTTTATAAAATTCCTAACCTATAAACCTTGCTCTAGTTGATATCTCTCTTTCTCAATTTAAAATTTCTTGAAATTCAGCAATACTGCTAACTTCTTTTGTTATTTCTCCAGAAACTGCGATTCCGTAAATTCCTGTGTTTATTATTTCAGGAACATCTTTTAATGTAATTCCGCCTATTGCAATAATTAGAGTTTCGGTTTGTAGTTCTTCTAATATTTTTCTGTAGCCTAAAACACCTAAAACCGGACTTAAATTCTTTTTTGTTTCTGTAAACTGGTAAGGTCCCAAACCAATATAATCTACTTTTTTGTCAAGTAAACTGTTACAATCTTCAGCTGTATTTGCAGTTCCCCCAATTATAAAAGAAACTCCTAAATACGCACGAACCACTAACGGACATTCATCATTCTTTCCTAAATGTACTCCGTCTGCTTTTACAGATTTCGCAATTTTGTAGTGATCGTTTATAATAAGTTTAGCTTTAAAACTATTTGTTATTTCTCTTGCTTTATTAGCGGTTTCTAAAATAATTTCAGCATCAAAATTTTTTAAACGTAATTGCACCCATTCTGCTCCTGCTACACATGCTTTTTGTATGTTTTCTAAATGTTGTTCTGGCGTTTTTCCTTGTGATATATATTGTAATTTACTTATCATTCGTTTTGATAATTATGCGTTCCTAATAAAGATTCATTAGAAATTAAAAACTGTTCTGTATACAATTTTGTATTTCTACAAGCGTCTTCTAAAGGAATCTCTTTTACTAAATTTGCCGCTAAAGCGGATGATAAAACACAACCACTTCCGTGTTTTTCATAAATGGGTTTTGTGGTGATTGGCGGAATATTCAGTTTTACAATTTTACTGTAATACACTTCGTCCCAACCTTTTTTATCCGTTCTATGTCCGCCTTTTAAGTAGATATTTGTTCTTTCTGCGATAAACTCAATGGTTTGTTCTATACTTTTATCTGGAAATAATGCTTTTATTTCATCATAATTTGGCGTGATAAAATCACAATTTTCTAATACTTTTTCAAAAGTCTCTAAATCTTGTATGCTGTGGAATTTAAAACCCGCACTTGCTTTTAAAATAGGATCCAACACTATTTTTATATTCGGATTTAACTTTTTCAAAGTCAGAATAACTTCTAACAACGTTTTCCAAGATTTAATGATTCCGATTTTTACAACAGGAATTGAAAAGCGTTTAAATAGTTGTTGTACTTGACTTAATATTACTTTTTTCTTGATCCAAACACAATCTGTAAATTCAATATCATTCTGAACCGTAACAGCAGTACACACAGATAATCCGTATAGATTATGTGCTTCAAATGTCTTCATATCTGATGTAATTCCCGCTCCACTCGACGGATCTAAACCTGCTATTGTTAGTATGTAGTTTTTTTGATTCAAATTTTTATTTCGCTTTAGTTCTTAAATAATTTCGTTTATTGCAAACATGTTCTCGATACATTTTTATTCCGTTACCACTTCATAAAAACACTCGAACTGACAGGAGTTTTCTTTATAATTCTTGACTACCTTCGAACAGACAAACAGAAATCATTAGTTTGCTGTACATACTTGATAAGCACGTTTTATATTGATAAAACTCTCAACCGGGTTTTCGGCATTCCAAACGCCACCTAAAACACCAATTCCTTTAAAACCTAATTCTATAGTTTGCGCTATGGTTTCTGTATTAATTCCGCCCATTCCAATAATGGTTTTATTGATATGATTTACATCAAAACCTTTGCCTTCATATCCTTCTTTAGAAATAGAAGAAAAAACAGGACTCAATAAATGATAATCGAATTCGAAATAACAATCTTTTAAAACTTTCGGTTCATGAAAAGAAGAACTAATTGTTTTACCATATAAGTTTAGATTTTTAAAATATTCACTTGGATCATCGATATGATCTATTCTTTTTTGTTCCTGAAAATGGATTCCTTTTAAATTGAACTCGTTTATCAATTCATGATGATAATGCACTACAATTCTATTGTGAAATTCTTTATCTATCTGGTTTAAATAAACAACGTGTTCTTCGTAATTTTTATCTGGTTTTCTAAAATGATAAAACATTAAACCTTCTTCAAATAATTGATTTAGGATTTCTATTTCGTTTGGAATATCTTTTTCTGGTGCTATAAGAATTATCATAGTAATATGTTATTTTGAGTTAGGGATTGCAGTGGCATCCTTTTGCTGTCAGTTCGAGTGAATTTATGCAGTGTAACGGAATAAATTTGTATCGAGAACCAGCAAAAGATATAACGGAAAGCCCGCCCACGCTTTTTTTAGCGTGGGAACTCCCCAATTATTTTACAAATACACTTCCGACCCTTTTTCTTTAAATTCTTTCGATTTTTCTTCGAAACCTTTTGCAATTACCTCGTTATTTACAATGTCGTTTTCGGCTGCAAAATCTCTAACTTCCTGAGAAATTTTCATAGAACAGAATTTCGGTCCGCACATTGAACAGAAATGCGCAACCTTTGCTCCATCAGCAGGCAAGGTTTCATCGTGATATTCTAAAGCACGCTCAGGATCGAGTCCTAAATTGAATTGATCATTCCAACGGAACTCAAAACGCGCCATACTCAACGCATTATCTCGGTGCTGAGAACCTGGATGTCCTTTAGCTAAATCGGCAGCGTGGGCAGCTAATTTATAAGTAACCACACCAACCCGAACGTCTTCTTTATTAGGTAAACCTAGGTGTTCTTTTGGTGTAACGTAACACAACATAGCGCAACCAAACCAACCAATCATAGCTGCTCCGATTCCGGATGTAATGTGATCGTAACCTGGAGCAATATCTGTAGTTAAAGGTCCTAAAGTGTAAAAAGGAGCTTCGTCGCAAACATCAATTTGCTTCTCCATATTTTCTTTAATCATGTGCATTGGCACGTGTCCTGGTCCTTCTATAAAACACTGAACTTCGTGCTTACGAGCAATCTGAGTTAACTCGCCCAAAGTTTCTAACTCAGCAAACTGAGCTTCGTCATTTGCATCGGCAACAGACCCCGGACGTAAACCATCTCCTAAAGAAAAAGCAACATCGTATTGTTTTAAAATCTCACAAATATCTTCGAAATGTGTATATAAAAAGCTCTCTTTATGATGAGCCAAACACCATTTTGCCATGATAGAACCACCACGAGACACAATACCAGTAACACGTTTTGCGGTCATTGGCACATAACGCAATAAAACACCTGCATGAATGGTAAAATAATCGACACCTTGCTCAGCTTGTTCTATTAAAGTGTCTTTAAAAATCTCCCACGTTAAGTCTTCTGCAACTCCGTTTACCTTTTCTAAAGCTTGGTAAATTGGCACGGTACCAATTGGCACAGGAGAATTACGAACAATCCACTCACGCGTTTCGTGAATATTTTCTCCGGTAGATAAATCCATAATATTATCTGCTCCCCAACGACACGCCCAAACTGCTTTTTCCACTTCTTCTTCTATCGAAGATGTTACGGCAGAATTACCAATGTTTGCGTTAATTTTTACTAAGAAGTTTCTCCCTAAAATCATAGGTTCTGCTTCTGGATGATTGATATTTGATGGAATTACAGCACGTCCTCTTGCTACTTCGCTACGTACAAATTCTGGTGTAATTTTATCTGGAATAGAAGCGCCAAAGTGCTCGCCTTTGTGCTGCTTTCTAATCTCTGTCATTTCATCGATTCGTTGATTTTCTCGAATGGCTATGTATTCCATTTCTGGCGTAATCATACCCTGTTTTGCATAATGCAATTGGGTAACATTTTGTCCTTTTTTTGCTCTTAAAGGTTTCTTTAATAAGGCAAAACGCATATGGTCTAAACTTTTATCGTTTAAACGCTCGTTGCAATAATCCGAAGAAAAAGCATCTAATTGCTCTACATTTCTTCTATCTAAAATCCATTGTTCACGAATTCTTTCTATACCTGCATGAATATTAATTTCTTTGTTTGGATCTGTGTAAGGGCCAGAAGTATCATAGACAGTAACAGGTTCGTTTGGCGTTTTCTTTTTCGTCATTGAATCTGTCGTGTCACTCAATGCGATTTCTCGCATTGCTACCTTAATCTGTGGATGGATTTTACCTGCTACATATACTTTTGTAGAATTAGGAAACGGATGTCTTGTAATTCCGTCTTGTTTCGGTGCGGTGTCTTTGCTCTTCATAAATTTTAGTTAGATCAATTAAATAGTTCGTTTTTTAATAGTCTAATTACTAACCTCCTTGAGTGGATTTAATAATTAAAACTTCATCACTATTTTGAAGTAACCGCAAAGACCAATCTCTTTTTTTAACGACGCTGCCATTTATAGCAACAGCAATTCCGTTCGTTTTTATTTCTAAAAAACGAATTAATTGTGCAACCGCTAAATTTTCTGAAAATTGATGATTTTCTTGGTTTACTTTTATAGTAATCATATTTTATAAATATTTACTGTAAACCAAAGAGAGCTAGTTATGGATAACTAAATCTAAGCAACTTTTTCCTACGTTGGTATTAACCAAATCAGGTTCTAAGGATTTTTCTCAAACTAATTTAATAGCTACTCCTAAAGTTTACTCTACAAATGTATTGTATTATTTCTTGATAATTAAATTTTAAGTCCTTTTAATTACAACTATAAAATAATCAACTAGATAACAACAGGTTAAGAAGATTCTGTTTTATCATTAGGCAAATCATCTTGAAATGCAGATGGTAAAATATCTGGAATTAATTTGATTAAAAGTGGTAATAACAAAGCACCTCCAGGAAGTAAAAATACAGCCAAAGCAGGTATAGCTTTGCATATATCTAATAACTGTATTTTAATTTTTTCCTTTTCTACAGGTGTTAAATTAGAATGTGTAGCTTTTTTAATTAAGAAAACAGCTTCTTTACTTTGCCTTAATTCTTGAGCAAGCCTTAACTTATTTCTATAAATTAATAATTTTATTTCTTCAATGCTGGTCATTATAATTTTCTTCTCTTTCTTTCTGTTTTTAACAGATTTAACTCCCTACTTGTTTGTCCGGCTACAGAGGTGTTTTCTTCTGCTCTTCTTATCAAGTAAGGCATAACGTCTCTAACAGGTCCAAAAGGTAAGTATTTTGCCACATTATAACCTTGATTGGCTAAATTATAGCTAATATGATCACTCATACCAAATAATTGTCCAAACCATAAGCGGTTATCATTTTCTTTAATGTTATGTTTTTTTGCTAAATCCATTAATAAATAAGAGCTATCTTCATTATGAGTTCCTGCAAATAAAGCCATTTTAGGCTGTTCCATCATGTAATTAATAGCAGCATCATAATTGATATCTGTAGCTTGTTTGTCTGCACATATTGGAGAAGCATAGCCTTTTTCTTCTGCTCTTTCTCGTTCTTTTTCCATATAAGCACCTCTAACAACTTTCATTCCTATATAAAAATCTTTTTCTTTTGCTTTCGCATGCAATGTTTTTAGATAGTCCATCCTGTCGTGTTTGTACATTTGTAATGTATTAAAAACGATGGCTTTTTCTTTATTATACGTCTCCATTAACTCTTCTATCAATTCGTCTGCAGCTTTTTGCATCCAGCTTTCTTCTGCATCTATTAATAAAGGAACATCTTTCTGAATGGCAACTTTACAAACTTTATGAAAACGAGCTTCTACTCTATTCCATTCTTCTTCTTCTTTTTGAGTTAAGGTTTTTTCTTCGGATATTTTTTGATACAATTCAAAACGACCAAATCCAGATGGTTTAAAAACCGCATACGGAATGGACTGTTTTTCTTCACAGAAATTAATAATTTTTAATATTTTTTCTAAAGCACCATCAAAACTAACTTCTTGGTCTTGCCCTTCAACAGAATAATCTAATACACTATGTACATTTCCGTTATTATACATATTATCTATAATCGGCATGCAATCTTCTTCCGTTACGCCTCCACAAAAATGATCGAAAACAGTAGAACGTATTAAGCCTTCTACAGGCAAATGTACCTTTAATGCAAAATTTGTAACAGCACTACCAATTCTAACCATCGGCTCGTTCTGTATCATTCTAAACAAAAAATAAGCTCTTTCTAATTGAGAATCTGTTTTTAAAGAAAAGGCAATTTTAGTATTGTCAAAAATATTCATACTATATCGATTTAGTAAAACAAATATAGTATTTGAATGGCAATAATTGAATAATTTATTTTTAATTTGCACACTTAATAATTTACCTATGAAATCTATTAAAGCAGTAACATATCCTGTTCATTTTCAAGACAAAGCCTACAAAGAGCTTTCTAATTTAATTACAACGAATAACTATTCTACGCTCTTTATTTTGGTTGATGAGAATACAATGGAACATTGTTATCCTAAATTTATACCTAATTTAGAAACAGACAAACGCATTGAAGTTATAGAAATTGAGTCTGGAGAAATCAATAAAAACTTAGAAACCTGTGTTGGCGTTTGGAATGTAATTACAGAGTTAGGTGGAGATAGAAAAAGTTTAATTATTACTTTAGGTGGTGGTGTTATTACAGATTTAGGTGGTTTTGTTGCTTCGTGTTTTAAACGCGGAATTGACTTTGTAAATATTCCTACTACGTTATTATCTATGGTTGATGCTTCTGTTGGAGGAAAAACAGGTGTTGATTTAGGCGTACTAAAAAATCAGATTGGATTGTTTGCAAATCCAGAAATGGTAATTGTAGACACTGAGTATTTAACGACCGTTACAGACAGAGAAATTAAATCTGGAACTGCAGAAATACTTAAATATGGTATTACTTACGACCTTAAATTATTTAATGAAATAAAAGACAATAAAGAATTAGTTATAAGTGATTTAATACATCGATCTATAGAGATAAAAAACGAAGTTGTTTTACAAGATCCTAAAGAACAAAGCTTACGTAAAATTTTAAATTTTGGTCATACTTTAGGTCATGCTATTGAGTCTTTTTACCTAGAATCTGAAGACAAAGAAAACCTTACGCATGGTGAAGCAATTGCTATTGGGATGGTTTGTGAGTGTTTTATGTCGGCTAAATTGTTAGGATTCCCAACCGAAAAAGTAAACGAAGTAAAAGAAATTGTTTTATCTATTTACAACAGAACAACTCTTTTAAAAGAAGATTTTTCTGCAATTATGGAATTGCTAAAACACGATAAGAAAAACGTAAACGGACAAGTAAATTTTGTTTTATTAAACGATTATCAAGACTATAAAATAGATTGTAAAGTTCCTGAAGAATTGATTGTGGAGAGTATGGAGTTTTATAATAAATAAAACTATTAGAGATTGCTTCGCTTATAGAAATAAGAATCAAGATATTAAAAAGACCTTTCAACTTAAAAAAATGAAAGGTCTTTTTAATTTTTATTATATTTATTGAAAATACAAAATGAAAATAAATTTCAAGAAATCACAAATTATAATATTAATTATCAATGTTTTTTTAGGAGCATCTACTCACTCTCAATGGAGATATCCAAATTATCAAGAAATAAAAAATGATATAGTAATTACCTACAAAGTAGAATATGAAAATGAGCTTTCTGATGCACAAAAAAAATCTTCACGATTTAAAAAAGAAATAATTGTTTTTTTCAATCAGAATAAACTTATAGAAAAAACAACTAAAAATACTGTAGGCTACGAAACATACTACTTATACGATTATGACAAAGAGAAAATTTATAGTTGTTATAAAAGTCAAGTTAAGAAAGAAGCAATTGTTAAAGACTTTTTAATACCAAAGAAGAAACCAACTAAAATAATTAACGCTCCTAAAAAGTTACTTGGTTTTAATACAGATGTTTACACTATTCCTTTAGGTGAAGCCACTAAAGAAATAATTACAACTAAAGATATTTGTTTACGATATAATAAATTATTTAATGTTGAAGGTTTTTTGCTAAAATACTCTTCTAAAGACAAAAAATTAGGAAATTATACAGTTACAGCTACAAAAATAGATTACACAACTTTACCAGAAGAAACTTATAGTTTAAAAGGTTTTTTAATAAGAACAGATGAAGAACATAAAAAGTATACCTCTGATAGAACCATTAAAAGAGAAAAGATAAAAGAAAAATCTGTAAACAAAATAAATAAAAAAGCACCATCTTATAGTTTAAAAACAATATCTGGAAAAAAATATAAAAGCAATAAACAAAATGGAAAAATAATTATTTTTACTTTTATGTACCTTAATAGTGATGCTAGTAGAAAGCAAATTCCACAATTAAATAAATTGAAAGATGCATTTAAAAATAAAGATGTAGAATTTATTGCTGCGTTTTTAGATCCTGAATATAAAATTAAAAAGTTTCTAAAAACATTTCCTTTTAATTATGAAATTACAGAAGATGCTTCATGGCTTGCAAAAAAGTTTGATGTTGATTTATTTCCTACAAATGTTATTATAGATGCTAAAGGAAAATATCAATATTATAAAACAAGCTATAAATCTGATATGTTTGAGTCGTTGTCTTTTAATATTGAGAAACTTTTAAATGATGAATAATCAAGCTTAATACGAAAGTTTCACTAACAATTTTGACTTTTACATCATAATTTAAATTAAAAAAAGTCCCTTCAGGTTTTTAAAACCTGAAGGGACTACATATGTATAATCTATTCCTTAAAACTCTTTCTTACCAAATTCACTATCAATAAACTTCGATTTATTATTAGCAGCATTAAAAGTATAAGATAAATTTAAAGAAACCATATCTACTTCATACTTATAGTTGGTAGTAGTATAAAAATTAGCTCCTGAGGTTGTTATACGTTGTTCATTGGTACTTAATAACCCCATATCTATATTTTGCCATTGTAGAGTAGCCGTTAGTTTATCATCCATAAACTTTTTTCTGAACGTTAAGTTCGGTGAATAAAAACGAGAATCTTCTCCCATTGCCGTATTTCTATCAGACAAATAATTAAAAGTAAACTGTACAGATGCATTTTCCCAAAAACTATAGGTAGAATTCAAGTTAAAAGAATAAATAGTTGATTTAGAATCTATATCATAACTTCTATCAACACCATCTCTATGTTTAAAGTTTAAAATACCATCAATAGCATAATTATATACATTGGCACCAATAGAATTGGTCCAGTTTGCAGTTGGTTTTATTGTTGCTCCAATCTCTAAACCAATAGCATTACTTTTCCCTACATTAGAATATACTCTATTAATTACACTATCTATAATTGCACCACTTTCCTCATAAGCCAACGTATTTACACGATTAATAACATTCTCTACATGTCTAAAATACGTTGTTGCATACAATGAGTTTCCTCCTTTTAATTTTTTAGTAATTCCTAATTCTACTAAATCTATAAATTCTGGTTCCAACGTATTATCACCTTGCTCAAAAACTTCTGAATGTTCACGCTCCGCAAAACTATTCATTTTAAAAGTAGTTGTTCTTTCTACTCTTTTACTATAAGCTGTTTTAATATTCGTTTTATCATTAATTTTATACTGTAAAGATGCAGAAGGAAACAACTTTACAAAATCGTAGTTATATACATTTTCTGTTGCCTCACTCTGTAAAGCCTCTTTATACACTCTATCCATAGATTCTAAACGAACTCCGGCTGCATATTCCCATTTACTTTTTGCTCCTGTTACCTGTGCATAACCAGAATGAATGGTTCTTTTTAAGCTAACATCACTAGAAAACTCTGGTACTAAAACACCATCTCTTTCATACTCAAACTTTCCTGTATGATCTAAATCTCTAAATTGATACCCTGTTTCTAAAGTTCCAAAAGAAAAAGGTTTCCATTGATAATCTAAATTAAAACGGGTTCCGTATAATGGATTGTCGTTGGTATTGTATTCTTGTTGGTATACAATACTATTATCAGGGTTCCCTAAATTATCATTTTCTGTTGGACCTCCTAAAAAAGTATATTCATAAAGTATTGAAGTAGATATTTTTGATTCATTATCAAACTTATGAGCATAATCAAAACTACCTAAAGCAAAATCTCCTTTTCTAATTCTTAAGTTATGATTGTAATATGAAAACGTATAATCGCGCGTGTTTCCTCCAATAGGAGAAATAGCATGATTATCATAATACACAATATCTGCCAAACGTTCTTTAGTTCGTTTTCCTGCAAAAAGTCCAACGGAATACGTATCTTTTTTATTTGGTGTATAATCTATATTAAAACGACCATTATAGGTAACTTCATCAAAACTACGCTCTCCATCAGAAGGTAAAAAAGTAGTTTTATTTTCTGGAGTATTTATAATAAACATATCTCCTTCTCTTCTACCGGTCTTATCATTTCTTTGGTAACTTGCACCTACAGAAATATTCCAATTATCTGTTCTTTTATTTACAGTTGCATCTATTCCATATCGCTGCGCTGGTTCTTTTGTATCATATTCTTCAATAGAAGGAAATCCACCACGAACATTAATCTGTGCAAAGGTTCCATTGATAGCACCTTTTTTAGTGATAATATTCAAAATTCCACCTTTTCCTTCAGGATCATATTTGGCAGAAGGCGCAGTAATTAATTCTACAGTTTCTAAAGCGTTTGCTGGTAGTTGCGCTAAAATAGTGCTTGCATCTCCTTGTGTTGGTTTTCCGTTGATTAAAACAGTAAACCCTTTACTTCCTCTTACACTAATATCCCCCAGACCATCTACGGTAATAGAAGGTAAGTTCTTAACAACATCTACCGCATTACCACCAACAGTACTTTGGTATTTTTTGGTGTCAAAAACTTGTCTGTCTATTTTATGAACAACCGCACTTCTCTCAGATTTAATTACAACTTCATTCAACTCATTTCCAGAACCTAAAATTAGTTTTATTACTCCTAAGTCCTTCTTTTCTCCTCTTTTATTGATAACAATTGCATTGGATGTACTTATTTGATATCCTATAAAAGAAGTTTCTAAATAATAGCTACCCGGTTTTACACCTGCAAAAGAAAATATTCCATCAAAATTTGTTACAACCCCAGTAACAAGTTCTTTATTACCTGATTTGTATAGCGCTACAGTAGCATATTCTAGAGGATAGTTTTCATCTGCTTCAATAACTTTTCCGGTTAATTGAGCTGTTGTTAACTGGCTTAAAATAAGAGTTAGCAATAAAAACATTGATTTTTTAAAATTCATTTAAATAGTTTTTTTTAGTTAATAGTTTAGTAAATTATTATTAAGTGATTGGAATAAATAAATTTAAAAACGTTTAATTTTTAGTAGGTAAATTTAAACTAGCTAAAATAATACCCTTAATAATTTATAGCAAAAGTATTCTAATTAAGTACCTTTAAAATGGTCTATTTGAAAATTTCAAGGTCTAATTGGATTTATTTTGTAACCTATATTTTTTGGGTGTTTCTTTGGTATATCGTTTAAAATATTTTGAAAAATGAGATGCGTCTTTAAAATCTAAACCATAAGCAATATCACTAATTGCCTCATTTGTATATATTAAACGCCTTTTAACTTCTTTAATAATATGATCTGCAATAATATCTGATGCAGATTTCTCATATTCCTTTCTACAAATTGCATTTAAGTTTTGAGGTGTTGTGTTTAAATGCTCTGCATAGAAATTAACATTATTTTTTAACGTGCTAGATAAAATATCTGTAAACAAAACCACTAGATCTGTACTCTCTACTTTTTCTATCTGCGCATATTTTACCAACTTAGAAAATAATGCTTTTAAACCACCTTCTACAGCTTCTCTATTTACTGCTTCTTGTTTTTTCTCCCAAGTTAGAGACTTAAACAACGCTTTTAGAGAAATATCTTTTTGAGATAGTTTTATTTTTGAAATTTGTTGCAGCTTTAAAAGCTGATTATTGATAAATTTATCTAGCGTTTTTTGTAAAAAATCTTCTTTGATAATAATTACATATCCTTTGGGTTTGGTTGTTATTTCCCAATGATGAACCTCATCTCTTTTAATTATAAAAACAGTAGATGGCTTTATTTTGTAACTCTTTAAATCTACATGATGAAAACCAGTTCCCTTAATAAAATAGACAATTTCTAAATATTTATTATGTTTATGAGGTTTGGTATAACGCTTAGTAACGTCAAACTCTTCAATTTTAATATCATTGTATTCAGATATTTTATTATAGGTATCAATTTTATCCCTCATCAACATATTTTTTTTCAATTGTAAAAATACTACAAAAAAAAATCCTTCTTTTCAGAAGGATTCATTTTTTATAAAGTTAGTAAAGTATTAAACTTTCTTAACCTTAACTGCATTCATACCACGCATTCCTCTCTCTAATTCGAAAGAAACTTTATCGTTTTCTGCAATTTCATCTATTAAACCACTTACGTGCGTAAAATATTTTTCGTTATTTTCTAAATCGATAATAAAACCAAAACCTTTAGAAGAATCAAAGAAAGAAACTTTTCCTTTTCTTACAGGATCTTCTTCTGGTAAATCTTCTTTTTTGGTTACAGAAATCTGAATGTCTTCCAATTCATATTCTACTTTCAATTCTGGATCTGGTGGAGTATCTGTTAAGTTTCCATTATGATCCACGTAAGCAAATTGGATACCTGTTGATCCATTTTCATCTTTGTCCGCTTTTCTAGCGTCCATTTTCTTTTGCTTATCTAAACGTTTTTTTAAACGTTTTTTTTCTTTTTCACTTTTACTAAAGGTTTGCTGCGATTTTGCCATTAAAAATATAAGAGTTTTTTAAATTAATATTTCTGAAAAGATAAAATACCTAACTGGAAATTCGAAATCAAACTAACGCTAACTAGTGTATTTAGAGGAGTGTATTTTTTCTTATGTCTGCAAAGATACGATAAATTTAAAAGTTTTCAAAATAGTTATAGGTTTATGACCATTTATTTTATTAATCCTTAAAATATTATAAAAAAATGCATTTTTAAAAAACCAACTGTAAAACTATTACGTATATATTTTTGATAACTAAAAAAACATTAAATTATGAAGACAATTAAAATTTTTACATTAGTATGTGCAACAGCCCTAGGTTTAACATCTTGCTCTGATAGCGAGAATAATATAACAGCTCAAGTGCAAACTAAATTATTATTTACATCTAACAATTCTGACGGGAATGTAAATATTTACAACGTAAACAGTACAGACAATGTAACCAAATCTACTTTAACAACTTCTACCAGTGCCGCAGATGGTATCTATTATAGCAGTGAAGACGACTTAGTAATACAAGCTTCTAGAAGTACTTTGGGATTAGAAGGTTATACAGACGTATCATTAGCAACCTCTGTTATTTCTGCAAATGTAACCGCTAGTGTTGTTGGTAGTCTAGATATGCAAAGTCCTAGAGAATTGGCTGTAAACGGTGACTTCTATGTAGTTGCAGATAATGCTGATGCAGATGGAAATGCAGCAACAAATGATGGTAAATTGTTTATCTACACTAAAAGTGGAAATCAATTTAATTTAAGAAATACGATTACAACAAATATTAAGCTTTGGGGAATTACCTTTATTGGTAACGATTTGTACGTTATTGCAGACACAACAAATGAATTAGCAGTTTATTCTAATTTTTTAAACAACACGTCTACTACCACATTAGATGCTACAAAACAAATAGCAATTGAAGGAATTGTAAGAACACATGGTTTAACTTATGATATGGCTACCGATACAATGATTTTAACAGATATCGGAGAAGCGTCTAACGGACAAGATGATGGTGGTTTCCAGGTAATAGAAAACTTTACAAGTAAATTTAGTGCAACTGCTAATGGTAATACTTTAGCCTTAACAGAACAAACAAGAGTTGAAGGGTCTAATACTTTAATGGGTAACCCAGTAGATGTTGCTTATGATGGTGATACTAAAACTGTTTTTATTGCGGAAGCAGGAAATGGTGGTGGAAGAATTTTAGCCTATAATAACATTTCTAATGGAGGAAACTTAACTCCTGTCTACAATTCAAGTTTAACATCAGCTTCTGCTGTTTATTTACATAAAGAGTAATATTTTTTATATTATTCTCTTATTCTAAAACCTTTCATTAATTTGAAAGGTTTTTTTATGCAACAAAAAAATACAAGTTTATTTTTTTGTACATTTAAGAAATTGTTTCCTTAAAATAAACTTATGACCAACAACCAAAACAAACCGAGTACTGCATTTTGGATTATAGCCACTATTGGATTTATTTGGAATGCTATGGGGGTAGATGGCTATTTAAATCAGGCCTACCAAACAGAACGTTTTAAATTAATGTACACAGAAGCACAACTAGCGTTTATCTACAATACACCTTCTTGGGTTATGGCTGCTTTTGCAGTTGCAGTATTCTCATCTGTATTGGGTTGTATTTTATTATTCTTTAGAAAAAAAATAGCCAAAACATTTTTCCTAATTGGTTTAATCGCCGTTTTAATACAAACAACATATAATGGGTTTATCAATCCTGGAAAAGAATTGTATGGAGCTATGGAATATTCAATGCTAATAATAATTCCACTTTTTGCTATATTTCTTTTTTGGTTTTCAAAAAAATGTGCGGACGACGGAATTCTAACTTAAGAGGCTTTATTTTCTTTTTATTCAAAAAAAGCGGCAAGAAATTCCGCAACACAAACAGGTTTATCTTCACCTTTAATTTCTATGGTACAAGAAAATGTAACTTTAATTCCGTTGTTACTCATTTCTTCAATATCTTTTACTACAGTAAGCATTCTTAGTTCACTATTTACAGGAACAGGATTTGGAAAACGGACTTTATTCAATCCGTAATTTAAACCCATTTTTATACTTTTTATAGAAAAGGAATCTTCTAATAATTTAGAAATCATGGCTACAGACATAAAACCATGTGCAATGGTAGATTTAAAAGGACTTTCTTTGGCGGCCCTTTTTTCATCAACATGAATCCATTGTTTGTCTAAAGTAGCGTTTGCAAAATCATCAATCATTTGCTGCGTAATGGTATACCAATCTCCAACAGGCAATTGTTTTCCTCTAATCTTTTTAAAATCTTCGAAATTTGTAAATTCTAATGATTTCATCTCTTACTTTTTTGTAAATAGATCATCTTTAATCTTAGGTAATTCTAACTCAAACCTTACAGAAACTACTCTAATTACGACTATAACTATGGTTGAAACTACAAAAAGAACAGCCTGAGGAGCGCTAAACTCATTTAAAACTAGATAAGTAATACCGCCTGCTAAACAAGCAGAAGCATAGATTTCTTTTTCAAAAATTAGTGGTATTTTATTAGTTAATACATCACGTAAAACACCTCCAAAAACAGCAGAAATCATCCCCATTATTAAGGCAACAATTGGGTGTAAATTAAAAGCCAAGCCTTTCTCTAAACCTAATAAGGTAAACACGCTAATACCAATTGTATCAAATAAAAACATGGTTTTACTTAAGTAGGCTATTTTACTTTTAAAAAGAAAAGTAAAAAAAACAGCAGCAAAAATGGTGTATAAATAATTTAAATCTCCAATCCAATTTATAGGATGTGCATTTATTAAAACATCACGTAGCATTCCACCACCTACAGCCGTTACAAAAGCAATAATTAATACTCCAAATAAATCAAACTTTTTATCCGAAGCCACTAAAGCACCACTGGTTGCAAAAGCAAAAGTTCCTAAAATATCTAAAACATAAATGAGTTCCATTTATATCAACTTTACAATGATTAGTATTAAAACCGAAGTTTTTCTACTAAAAAAGCTTCGGTTTAGATAATATTATACGGTTACTTCAGAAAACTTAATATTTAATTCTTTCTGAATTTCATGAATTCTCACGATTTCTGAAGGTAAAATAAAAGCAATTGAAACTCCTGTTTTTCCTGCTCTTGCAGTTCTTCCACTTCTGTGGGTGTAGTATTCTAATTGTTCTGGTAATTGATGGTGAATTACAAACTCTAAACCACTTACATCAATTCCACGTGCAGAAACATCTGTAGAAACTAAATATTGTAAATTCTCTTTCTTAAAAGCACGCATTACTTTATCGCGTTCTTTCTGTTGCATATCTCCTTCTAAAGCTGCTGTAGAAAAACCTTCTTCAATTAAAAAGGCTGCTAAATTCTGCGCACCTGCTTTTGTTCTACAAAAGATGATTCCTCTTTGGTCTTGTCTCTTTTCTAAGAAAGTTACAATATCTGCCGCTTTCTCTTTTAAAGTAGTTTTAGCAAAATGATGACGAATATTTGCATTTACCAAAGAACTTCTGTTAATCTCTACTCTTGGCGCATTAGAATCCATATAGGTTTTTACAATCCTTTTGATTTCCTCTGGCATTGTTGCAGAAAACAACCAAGTTTTACGGTCTCCTTCGGTTGTAAACTTTAAGATTCTATTTAAATCTTGTTTAAACCCCATGCTTAACATTTCATCAGCTTCATCTAAAACAACTGTTTTTACATGGCTGATATCAATGTTTCCTCTTTCTATTAAATCGATTAATCTACCAGGAGTTGCTACCACAATGTGTGTAGTTCTCTTTAGATTATTCATTTGTCTGTCAATTTTTTCTCCACCAAAAACAGCTTCTACAAATATTTTCTCTTCACTAAACTTCGTGAATTTAAATAATTGCTTTTTTATTTGCTGTACCAACTCTCTGGTTGGCGATAAAATTAACGCTTGTATATTATCTGAACTTGCATCTATATGATGAAGAATAGGCAAACCAAAAGCAGCCGTTTTACCTGTACCCGTTTGTGCTAAACCAATAAAATCTGTAGGCGAATCCAATAAAATAGGAATCGCTTTCTCTTGAATTTCTGAAGGCGTAGAAATCCCTAATTCTTTAATTGCTTGTATATAATCTTTGGTAATTCCTAAGGAAGAAAAAGTTGACATTTTGTATCTTAATTTTGTGCAAAGATACTTTATAGACACTAATTACACGAATTTGCGTGAATTAAAAAAAGTATATAATTAATATCGTTAAAATTTTAAAATAAGAAAGAAAAATTAGATAATTAAAAGGTAGGTAAAAATCACTTAGGCGGTTGTAATACTTTTAAAACATTCTCTCTTATTCTTGCAGGTTTAAAGGTTTTAGAATCTAACATTGCCCAAATTGTTTTGGCTTTTACCAATAGCACTTTCTCTTTATAAAACTCCATAAAACGGACAGAAGTAATCCCTCTTGTTTCTCCTACCCAAGTTTTTACAGTAATAACATCTCCTAAACTAGCTTGTTTTAAATAATCTATTTCATGTCTCATTACCACCCAAACATACTGTGGTAGCGGGTATTCTTTGGTTAAATGACTCCAATGAGTAGTTGCTATTTTATCCATCCATTTTACATAGACCAAATTATTAACATGATCTAAATTGTCTATATCTTCAGATGAAACTGTAATAGTTAATGTAAAAACGTTATCCACTTTTATCAATTTTAGCAAACATAAAAATTTTAAGATATATATAACAATTATTGAAGCTTAGATTTAGTCAAAACTTGCTCTTTATATCGATATTTGCAGAATATTATGACAGAATTAGCAAACAACCTAGGAACACAAAAAATTAGTACCTTATTAATAAAACAAGCAGCTCCAGCGACCATAGGGATTCTTGTGATGTCTTTAAATATGATTGTCGATACTATTTTTGTGGGACAATGGATTGGAGTTTTAGCAATTGCCGCAATTACAGTAGTACTACCAATTGTTTTTCTAATATCTTCTATTGGTATGGGAATAGGTATTGGAGGTAGTTCTATAATCTCTAGAGCATTGGGCGCAGGAAATTCTGAAAAAGCATTTTTAACTTTTGGAAATCAGGTTGCGCTAACTGTTATTTTAGCGATTATTTTTGTAATTATCGGAAACTTTTTTAGTGTACCTATCCTAAATTTATTTGGTGCCAAAGGCGATATTTTACCCATTGCATCTGAATATTTTAAAGTTGTAATCTATGGAGTTCCGTTTTTAGCCTTTGCTATGATGGGGAACCCAACGATTAGAGCTGAAGGAAAACCAAAATTTGCGATGTATGCAATGATGGTTCCAGCCGTTTTAAACATTGTTTTAGACATTATCTTTATCAAATTTTTTAATTGGGGAATGTGGGGAGCAGGTTTAGCAACTACCATTTCTTTTATGAGTTCTGGTTCGTACATTTTATATTTCTTTTTATCTTCTAAGAGTGAATTAAAAATTATTCCTAAAAACTTTAAATTAGATGGTAAAATTGTTAGAGAAATTATAGAGTTAGGAGGCGTTTCTATTGTAAGACAAGGTGCTATTAGTATCTTAATGATTGTATTAAATTACTCTCTTTTTAAATATGGTGGAGAAATATCTATTGCTATTTACGGAATTATTAACCGAGTGATGATGTTTTCTCTTTCTCCGGTAATGGGAGTCTCCCAAGGTTTTTTACCTGTAGCAGGTTATAATATTGGAGCAAATAAAAATGATAGAGTAAAAGAAACTATCAAAAAAGCGCTTTTATATGGATCTGTTTTAGGAACTCTTATTTTTATAGCAATCTTATTTTTTAAGGAAGAAGTAATTGGAATTTTTACAACTGATACAACTTTGTTAACTGAAACTCCAAATGCAATGTTAATTGTCTTTTTAGCAACTCCAGTAATTACCATGCAATTAATTGGTTCAGCATATTTTCAAGCTGCAGGAAAAGCATTACCTGCTTTGTTTTTAACTCTTTTAAAACAAGGAATTTTCTTAATTCCGTTAGCCTATTTATTACCGAAGTACTACGGAATTAGTGGTATTTGGTGGTCTTTTCCTATAGCAGATGTTTTATCGACCGTAATTACAGTTATAGTTTTAAAACGTGAGGTTGATAAGAATTTGAAGCATTAAAATCCCCATGTCATTCAGAATGATGCAGGAAGAGGAATCTACATTTTAGAAGCTTTGAGATTTCTCAATCGCCGAAAAAGGCTCATTTCGAAATGACAATCGTTCTTGAAACCTTAAATCTTAAACAAAAATAAAAACTCTGCGAAACAACTCGCCCAAAATCAACTCTTAAATAATACTCTCCCCATTTAAATTTGTCGTTAAAACATCACTAAACAAATTAAAAAACGGTCGTAAAGCTTTAAAACTTTTATCTACTTCTTCTAAAAAGTTGGGTGCTAAAACTTCTGCGTCTGTAAAATCTCTAGTAGCAACAAATCCTTTTTTACGCAATAAGTCGATATCTTTATGCTCTTTATCAAAACCTCTTGGAGCAGATTTTAATTCGTCTCCGCCAAATTTTCCTTCAAAGTACTTTACAAAAGTTTCATCTTCTAAAATTTCTCTAAATTCAGTAGCATCTTGCTCAATTTCTTTTCTTAATCGGTATAAATCGTCTTTTTCTGGTTGCCAAAATCCACCACCTAATAAAGTTTCACCTGGTTTAATTTGTAAATAATACCCACCACGCAATTGTTTTCCTAATCTAGAAAACGAAACAGCAAATCTTGGATTATAAGGTGTTTTATCTTTAGAAAAACGAACATCCCTATAAATTCGATAAATTTTCATTTTATCAATTTCATCATGCTTTTCTAATTGCATTTGCATTTCTAAAAATAATTCTTTTAGATTTTTTTGATGCTTTACAAAAGTAGGTTTATGCTCTGTAAACCATTCTCTATTGTTGTTATTTTGTAAATCTTTTAAAAATTGAAAGCTCGATTTTTCGAATTGCATTTTGATAAAAATTTTAGAGGTTAAACTTACGAAGTTTTTAGATATTATTGATGCGGATTTCACGAAGATTCACAGAAACGTTTTTTTAACAAAGTCACAAAGACGCAAAGATTGAATGCTTTTAAATTTAGGCAAGAAAATTGTCTTATAATAAGCTTAGAAATTACAACAATGATAAAATCGCTTTTTATTTGTGTCCTTTGCGAAAAAACTTTGTGAACTTAGCGTTTAATTAATTTAAATTTGTGTCTCATATATGCATCAAAAAACTAAAGACATTCAGAAAAGGTATGAGGGATTTTTGCAAACAGATTGTTTGTGGAATGACAATGCTGTTTATGACTTACATCAATTTGAAATTGAATCGAAATCAACAAAAATTGATATAGACATCAATGAAAAACTACGCTTAGGGAAATATATAGAACGTTTTGTTTCTTATCAATTTGCACAAGAAAAATCGATTTCTATTATTTGTGAGAATATTCAAATTCAGAAAGAAAAAATTACTTTAGGTGAGTTAGATTGCATCTTGTTAAGGAATGAGCAACCGATTCATTTAGAAGTGATTTATAAATTTTATTTATATGATCCTTCAATAGGAAAAACAGAAGTAGAACATTTTATTGGTCCGAATAGAAAAGATTCTTTAGTTGAGAAATTAGATAAATTAAAGGACAAACAACTGCCTCTTCTCTACTCTAATGAATGTGTTTCTTATTTAAAAACTATCAATTTACAAGCTTCAGAAATTGAACAGCAAGTTTATTTTAAAGGACAATTATTTATTCCTTTCTCTAATATAAGTCTTCAGTTATCAACCTTGAATCCAAATTGTATTTCTGGGTTTTACATCAATAAAAAAGAATTAGAACAATTTAAAGATTGTAAGTTTTTTATCCCAAACAAAAAAGATTGGATAACTATTCCTCATAAAAATGTATCCTGGTTAAATTTTGAAGATTTTAGCCTTGTTGCGGAGGAATATTTGCAAAGAAAATTCTCACCACTTTGCTGGTTGAAAAAACAAAATGGTGAGATTATAAAGATATTTTTTGTTTGGTGGTAACTTAATTTTTATCTACCACATCACCAGAACCAACCGATTTACTATTAACATTAGAAGGATTTCCTTTATAATAAACACTACCAGAACCTACTAATTTTGCTTTAATCTTAGATTTTACAGTTGTTTTTACACCTCCAGAACCCGCTATATTTACATATATTTCATTGGTTTCTAAACCGTAAGAATTAATACTTCCAGAACCCGCAATAGAACAATTGAATTCCTTAGATTCCCCTTCTAAATTAATATTACCAGAACCTCCTATAGAAGCTTTTATAGCGTCTGCATCTACTTTTAATGTAATGTTTCCTGAACCACCTAAATTCACATTAAAATCGTTTGCTTTTATTAAACTTTCGCTTAAAATATTTCCAGAACCGCCCAAAGCAATACTTTCTATATCCTCATAAGGCACTGTAACTGTTAGTTTTTTAGTAGTGCTAATATTTGTGTTGTTCTTAAATTTCACTTTTAAAAGACCGTTAGAAACTTCAGTTTCTATAAAAGGAAGTATGTTTTCTTCTCCTTCTAAAGTTATTTTACCTTCTTTTCCTTTTACAAGAATTACATCAAAAGATCCACCTATTGAAACTCCTTCATAACCCGAAGTAGATCTTGTTACAGTTACCACATTTCCATCTCCTTTTATTTTTTTACTATTCCCAAACCAACTTTGGGAATTTACAGCAAAAGTAATGGTTAAAATTAAGCTCGTTAAAAGTACTTTTTTGTTCATAATAGCTATTTTTATTGGGTTTTCTCTAATTGTTTATTCTATAATTATAATTTACATTTTGTAATTATAATTATAGATTCTAAAAAAATCATGCATCTAAAGTATGTAAAATCTCTTTTAATTCACTGTAATTCTTAACTTTTTGTAAACTCCAACTTAAATTATAGGTGATTTTTTCTCCGATTGACAACTTTCTTTCAGGACTTAAACATTCTAATTCTGTAAATAAATGATTCCCAAAAATGGTTACAGAAGTTCCGTTATCTGGATACGTATCTTTCTCATCAAAAGTAAATTGCTCTACAAACAACGTGTAGTTTAAATAACCTGCAACCCATTTTCTAGCATCTAATCCTATCTTTTGAGGAAATTCATCGGAAGACTTTAAGGATAAAATAGTGTTTTTTACAGATGCATTTTCTTCGGCATAATTTTTTGCATCTGGCCATTTAGAAATCGTAAATCCATTTTCAAAAATGCTGTTTTCTGCAATGGATGAAAAGCTAACATTAGGTGTTTTAATTTTTGATAAACTCCAAATTGTTAAAGGTATTGTTTCTAAAACAGTATTTTTTGCAACTTGAATTTTCACCAATTCTTGTTGAATATCAACTTCTGCCCCATATTCAGAAATTGTAATGGTTCTTTTTATTTGAATCCCTAATAAGTCGCTAATCGGACTTTCTAAAACGATTCCGTTTGATAAAAACGCAACAGAATAACAACTAGCGTTTATATAAGGATCTGGAATGTGTCTAGAATCTGTAATTAAATGATGATATTCTTCTGAACAAGGTAAAACTCTATTTCCGCCAACATTTGGTGCTTGTTTTTCTGAATTTGAAGTAAAATACTCTCCTACTTTAAATTCGACTCCTTCTAATGCTTCATTTTCATAAAATAGATTTTCACCACTTAAAAATCCGAAGAAAATTATTCTTCCCGTTTCCGGAATTACAATCAATTTAATTTCTAAATTTGAAATTTCAACAGCATTTTTCCAACTATTATAAGTAATTGTTTTAATCTGTATTGCTGACATCTATTTTATTTTAATACAAAAATGACGAAAAAAACTGAAGTATTTAAATATTAATCCATTTGAAAAACACGAATATCAAAAAGAATAAAAAACCTTGGCCCACAAAAGATGCTATGGATCAGGTTTATAAAATGAATCTTTGGGGAAGTAACAATACTGAGTTTTATTCTGGTTCTGGATCTCATCAACCAGAAATAATTGAACCTTATATAGAAACTATTAGCACTTTTTTAAGTTCTTTTAAAACCCCTATTACGGTTTTAGATTTGGGCTGTGGAGATTTTAATATTGGTAAAAACTTTGTGAATTTTACACAAAAATATACCGCTGTGGATATTGTATCAGAATTGATAAAACACAATACAAAGCATTTTAAGGCAGAAAATTTAAACTTCGAATGTTTAGACATTTCCACGGATACTTTACCAAAAGCAGATTGTATTATTTTACGACAAGTTTTGCAACATTTATCGAATGCAGAAGTACAAAGTGTTGTAGATAAATTATCTAATTACAAATATGTTATTCTTACCGAACATCTGCCGTCTGAAGATTTTATTCCTAATAAGGATATTATTTCTGGACAAGGAATCCGAATTAAAAAGAAAAGCGGAATTAAACTTTTAGAGCCTCCTTTCAATATGAATTTTAAAGAAGAAAAAGAATTATTGTCATATATCTTAGAAGACGGAAAAGGCAAAATTGTGACTACACTTTATACTATTTTTTAGGCGCTTGCCTTAGTATCTTTTCCATCTTTTTTCCTTTAGCTAACTCATCAACTAATTTATCTAAATAACGAACTTGCTGTGTTAATGAATTCTCTATTTCCTCTACTCTATACCCACAAATTACGCCCTTTATCAAATGTACATTTGGATGTAATGTTGCATTTTTAAAAAAAGTTTCAAAAGTAACCTGCTTATCGATAAGTTCATTTATTTTACTTTCATTATACCCCGTTAACCATTCAATTACTTCTAATAGTTCAGCTTTACTTCTCCCCTTTTTTTCGACTTTTGTAACATAATGTTGATACACAGAGAAAAACTTCATATTTGCAATACGCTCATCATGATGACTTGTATCTTTCATAATTGAAAATTAATTATTTTATTGAATCAAATTTACTAAAATTATAATAAGTTAAATACTTTAAAAGGAATCTAAACTATTTTAACCTTGGCACAACAATTGTTTTTATATATTAGACATTAAGAAAATAGAACTCTATTTTATTGATTACTAGTAAACTAAAAATAACGAATTGATATTGATTTTATACTTTTTAAGAATCAATGTCAGTATGACAGAGATATAACACATGAGCAAACCAAAAATAATGCATTTAGACAATATGTCGCTACAAAATATGTTGAATGAAGATTCTGAATTAATTCCGTTAATGACCCCAGAAGATGAGGAAATTATTAATAAGGAAAGTGTTCCAGAAGTTTTATCCATTTTACCATTAAGAAACACCGTATTGTTTCCGGGAGTTGTAATTCCTATTACAGCCGGTAGAGATGCTTCTATTCAATTAATAAAAGATGCAAACAAAGGCGATAAAGTAATTGGAGTTGTTGCACAAAGAAATGAAGACGAAGAAGAACCAACTTTAAAAGACATACACACAACAGGTGTTGTTGCACAGATTTTACGTGTTTTAAAAATGCCTGATGGTAATACAACCGTTATCATTCAAGGTAAAAAACGTTTCGAAATTGATGCAATTATTCAAGACAAACCGTATTTAAAAGCAACGGTAAGAGAAGCGCTAGAAGACAGGAGCGTTGATGATGAAAAAGAATTTGAAGCAATTATAGAGTCTATTAAAGAACAAGCTTTAGAAGTAATTAAGGAAAACCCTATGTTACCTAGTGAAGCTTCTTTTGCAATTAAAAACATAAAATCAGATTCGTTTTTGGTGAATTTCATTTCATCTAATATGGATTTATCTGTAGCTCAGAAACAAGTAATTTTAGAAAAAGATAATCTAAAAGAACGTGCTTTATTAGCGTTAAAAAACCTAAACAAAGAGCTTCAGAAATTAAAATTACGTAATGATATTCAGTCTAAAACTCGCGAAGATTTAGACCAACAACAACGTGAATATTATTTAAATCAGCAATTAAAAACCATTCAGGATGAACTTGGAGGTGTTTCTAATGACGAAGAGTTAGAGGAAATGCGTAAGCAGGCTAAAACTAAAAAATGGAGTAAAGAAGTTGGTGAAACGTTTGAAAAAGAAATCAATCGTTTAAAAAGAATGAACCCACAAGCTGCTGAATATGGTGTTCAGAGAAGCTATTTAGAATTGTTACTAGAATTACCTTGGGGAATTTACTCGAAAGATAAATTCGACTTAAAATTTGCTACCAAAGTTTTAGATAGAGATCATTTTGGTTTAGAAGAAGTAAAAGATAGAATTATAGAACACTTAGCCGTTTTAAAGTTAAGGGGTGATATGAAATCGCCAATTATCTGTTTATACGGACCTCCGGGAGTTGGTAAAACTTCTTTAGGGAAATCTGTCGCAGAAGCATTAGGACGTAAATACATACGTATGTCTTTAGGTGGTTTGCGTGATGAAGCAGAAATTAGAGGACATAGAAAAACCTATATTGGTGCTATGCCTGGGCGTTTAATTCAGAACTTAAAAAAAGCTGGAACTTCGAATCCTGTTTTTGTTTTAGATGAAATTGATAAACTAAGTAATAGTCATCAAGGAGATCCTTCTTCTGCAATGTTAGAAGTTTTAGATCCGGAACAAAACGAATCTTTTTACGATAATTATTTAGAAGTTGGTTACGATTTATCTAAAATACTTTTTATTGCTACTGCGAACAACTTAGGCCAAATTCCTTGGGCTTTACGTGATAGAATGGAAATTATAAACGTTACTGGATATACTATTGAAGAGAAAATAGAAATTGCTAAAAGACATTTATTACCAAAACAATTAAAAGAGCATGGTTTAACAACTGCACATTTAAAGTTAGGTAAAAAACAATTAGAGCAAATTGTAGAGGGGTATACAAGAGAATCTGGAGTACGTGGTTTAGAAAAGAAAATTGCAAAAGTGGTTCGTTTCGCAGCAAAATCTATCGCTTTAGAAGAAGAGTATGACATTGCAATTTCTTCAGAAAAAATAGAAAAAATCTTAGGAACTCCAAGGTTTAGAGATAAATTCGAGAATAATGAAGTTGCTGGTGTTGTTACAGGTTTAGCTTGGACAAGTGTTGGTGGAGATATTTTATTTATTGAATCTATTTTATCTAAAGGAAAAGGAAACCTTTCTATTACTGGTAATTTAGGGAATGTGATGAAAGAATCTGCAACTATTGCTTTACAATACATAAAATCAAATGCAGAAGAATTAGGTATTAAGCAAGAAATTCTAGAAAAATACAATGTACACATTCACGTACCAGAAGGCGCAACGCCAAAAGACGGACCAAGTGCAGGTATTACCATGTTAACTTCTTTAGTTTCTTCTTTTACACAACGTAAAATTAAAAACAAATTAGCCATGACAGGTGAGATTACTTTACGTGGAAAAGTGTTACCAGTTGGCGGAATTAAAGAAAAAATATTAGCTGCTAAAAGAGCCAATATTAAAGAAATTATTTTGTGTAAAGAAAACGAAAAAGATATTTTAGAAATAAAAGAAAGCTACTTAAAAGGGATGACTTTCCATTATGTTTCTGAAATGAAAGAAGTAATAGAAATTGCACTTACAAAGCAAAAAGTAAAGAATGCTAAGAAATTAGTATAGTTACATATTTAGTTTAAACAAACCTCTATTTCACTGATAACCAATCGGTAATTAGAGGTTTTTTTATGTCTTTTTGTAAACACTTTTGATAGCTAATAAATTGTTAAATATAAATAGCACATTCCACCTTAGCATAGTAAATTTGCAAAAAATGGATTTTAAGGAACTCTTTTTACAAGTCAATTATTACATTAATAGATTTTATAAACGTTCTTTAAATTATCCACAAATAACATATTAAAAACATTCAATTTAGTAAACATAAAAGCTCTTAAAATTGCTTTTATGTTTTTTTTTGATAGTGCCCCCAAATTAATATTACATGACAATTATTTCAGAAAAACATACAAATAACAATAGAATTACTACTGCATTATTATTGGCTGCCGGAACCGGAAGTCGTCTTTTTCCAATAACAAAAGATGCTCCTAAATGCTTAACTTTAGTCAGTGAAAAATCTATGTTAGAGCGTCTTGTAACTAATTTAACAGCACAAGGCTTTACACGTCTTATCATTGTAACAGGTTACAAACAAGAGTGTATTGTAGACTTTTTAGGCAATGAAAAAGAAGGAATAAGTATCGAGTATGTACACAGTCCGTTATACAAAACCACCAATAACATTTATTCTCTTTGGATGGCAAGAAATAGTATAAAAGAACCTTTTGTACTTATAGAAAGCGACTTGGTTTTAGAAACCTCTTTACTAAGCAATATGGTATACCCAGATAGAATGGCAGTGGCAAAAATGCAACCTTGGCTTAACGGAACTACCGTAACTATTAACGCTCAAAATAAAGTGATGCAGTTTCAACCAGGTACTACAGAAACTTATCCTGAAACACGCTATAAAACCGTAAATATCTATAGTTTCTCTTTAGAGTCTTGGCAAAAAATTACTAAAAGACTAAATCAATATATTGAAGAAGGAAGCGTAAATTCTTATTACGAAACTGTATTTTCTGATTTAGTAGATAAGCAAGAACTGCATTTCGAAGCAATTTCTTTCGATAAAAAACCTTGGTACGAAGTAGATAACATTCAAGATTTAGCAGAAGCAGAAAAATTATTTCCAGCAGTCAAGGAAGAAGAAATTGAATATGCCTTATATTAAACATTCTTTTTAGAAGCTATTTCCTGCTTGAAGTTTATCTTGAGCCAAGTCGAAGGACACTCGATTTTTATTCTGAAAAAGAATAAAAAGAGCTCAAATAATTGCTTCAATCAGGGTTAAACTTGTTTGGTGGCTAAAGTAAAACCATAGGCTTTTTTTATAATTTATAGCTCACTATTAAGTAGAAAAAACCACTTTTTTAAAGGGTTCAAAAAACTAATTTTATAAAAAAACCTCCACTGCTCCAATCGTAACAAAACTATTATCACATTAAGAACAAGTAAACTAGCAGCTAATAAATCACAAGTTTTAAAACTCTTATTTTAGCTATTTTTACTTTTATTATCATTAAAATAGAATTAATTTACACCAATATTTTAAAGTCTATGAATAATTTTGATATTGTTATTGTTGGTGGTGGTACTGCAGGTTTAATACTTGCAAGAGAACTAGGTAGTTTTAAACAAAAAACACTTATTTTAGATAGAAAGGATAATTTATTAGAGTTTTCTTTTAACACACTTGGTAGTTTTATAAATTTAGAAGATTTCAATCTATCAAAAAAAGTTATTGCACAAGAAATAGATACACTCGTTTTTCAATCTAAAAGAGTAAAAAGAGAAATAGGAAACCTAAATATGTACGTTTTAGACAAAAAGAAACTACATGAAGAACTTATCAATTCTCTAGACCAAAACTACGTAACCATAAAAACGGAAGTTCATATAAAAGATGTTTTAAAAGATGAAGCTGGTCTTTTTACTGGCGTTACTGATAAAAACGAAAACAACTATTTTGGAAAAATTATTGTTGATGCATCTGGTACCAATGGAGTTATTAGTAAAAAAATAGGCTTAAGAGAAAAAAAAGGGCAACTAGCAACTGGTGTTGAGTATAATGTGGAATATTTAGGCGAACCAAACAAAATGTATCTTTTAAGTGGTAAAGATTATCAAGGTGGTTATGGGTGGATTTTTCCTTTAAAAAATAAAAGAGCAATCATAGGATTTGGTACTTTTAACGAAGCCATTATTAAAAATTTAAAACCTAGATTAAATGAGGTTTTAAAACTACCATTAATTAAAAAATTAGTTAAAAAAGATAATGATAAGGTAGAAGGTGGTAGCGTACCAATTACTCCCGTCTTAGAAAAATTTGTAATTAATAACTTAGTTTGTGTTGGAGATTGTGTTTCTCAGGTAAACCCTATTGTTGGAGAAGGTTACAAGTTTATTTTTGAAGCTGCTATAATGGCTAGCAAGGCTATAGATAAGTCTTTAAAAGAAGAAAATATTGATTTTTTAAGCGAATATGAAACTGAATGGAAAAATAGGTTTTCAGCAAATTATAAGCGTTCAAAAAATGCACAAGAAAAAATATTTAAGTACTCTAATAATGATGTTGTAATGGATATAGCATTACTTTCAATGAGACTGCGTTCTAATGATAGAATTATCAAATCTGTATCAGGAGAATATGGACTTGAAAAGAGTTAATTTTTTCAAAGAAAGATAAAAAGTAATTATAGCCCATAAAAACACAGCAATCTCTCTTAGAAAAAACACTATTATATTTTTAATTTTATGTAATTTTGAATTTATTGTCACTTTTAAATCTTAATAGGATAGAAAAAAACATTTTTCTTATCATTAAAACGACAAGCACTTAAAAATTAAATTTTTGCTACATTTTATAGACGTCATACTACCCATTCCTATCCAGAAAACTTTTACGTATTCTGTTACAGAAGAAGAAGCTAACTTTCTAAAAAAAGGAATGCGTGTTGCTGTTTCTTTTGGTAAATCTAAGATGTATTCTGCCTTGGTTTTAAACATCCATCAAACAAAACCAGTTTTGTACGAAGCCAAAGATATTCATCAGATTTTAGATGAAGTTCCATTGGTAAATGAATTACAACTAAAACATTGGCAATGGATTTCTAATTATTACATGTGTTCTTTAGGTGATGTCTATAGAGCTGCTTTGCCTTCTGCTTTTTTGTTAGAAAGTGAAACCATTATCAATAAAAATGAAGATTTTTCTGATGATGCTATTTTAGCCGATGATGAGTTTTTAATTTTTGAAGCTTTACAACATCAATCTCAATTAACCATTCATCAAGTAATTGCTATTTTAGGAAAGCAAAAAGTAATGCCTATTATAAACTCTTTAATCAAAAAAGAGGCAATTATAATTAAGGAAGAAATTTACGAACAATACAAACCAAAACTAGTAAAGTACGTTCGTTTACACTCCGATTATTCTTCGGATGATTCTTTAGGAAAACTATTAGAAGAATTATCTAGAGCAAAAAAACAACGTGAAGCGGTTTTAGGATTTTTTCAATTATCAACTTCTAAAAAACCTATAAAAGCAAAAGATCTAGAGGAAAAAGCAAGTGTTTCTGCTTCCATTTTAAAATCTTTAGTTGATAAAAATATCTTTGAATTTTACCACATTCAAACAGATAGAATTGAGTTTAATGGAGATACAAATGATTTAAAAGTACTGAATGAATTTCAAGAAAAAGCACTTACAGAAATCAAAGAAACCTTTAAAGAAAAAGACGTTACACTTTTACACGGAATTACAAGTTCTGGAAAAACGGAGGTCTATACAAAGTTAATTCAGGAAGTATTAGACCAAGGGAAACAAGTAGTATTCTTATTACCCGAAATTGCATTAACCACACAAATAATTACACGTTTACAGTTTTATTTTGGAGAACAAATTTCTGTTTTTCACTCTAAATATTCTATGAATGAACGTGTAGAAGTTTGGAATAATGTTTTAGAAAACAAACCAAAAGCTCGTATTATTTTGGGTGCTCGTTCTTCAATATTTTTACCTTTTTCTAACTTAGGTTTAATTGTGGTTGATGAAGAACACGAAACTTCTTACAAACAATTTGAACCTTCTCCAAGGTATAATGCACGAGATTGCGCTATTGTTTTAGCGAAACTTCATAATGCTAAAATCTTATTGGGTTCTGCTACTCCATCCTTAGAAACTTATTTTAATGCACAACAAAATAAATATGGTTTTGTAGCATTAAATCGTCGTCATGGAAATGTGCAACTGCCAAAAATTGAATTGATAGACGTAAAGGAAAAGCAGCGAAAAAAGGAAATGAAAGGTCATTTTTCTGATAGATTGCTAAAACTGATTCAGGAAGCTTTAGACTTAAAAGAGCAAGTAATCTTGTTTCAAAATAGACGCGGATTTTCACCAGTTGTAGAATGTAATACTTGTGGAGTATCACCAGAATGCCCAAATTGTGATGTCAGTTTAACCTATCATAAATTTAGGAACGAATTACGTTGCCATTATTGCAACTATCAAAGAGCCATGCCAAATAGTTGTGGAGCTTGTGGAAGCAATACTTTAGACAATAAAGGTTTTGGTACCGAACAAATTGAACTAGAACTGACAACTTTATTTCCCGATTTTAAAATCGGAAGAATGGATTTAGACACCACTCGAGGAAAATATGGGTATCAAAAAATAATTGGAGCTTTTGAAGCGAAGGAGATAGATGTTTTAGTAGGAACACAAATGCTTTCTAAAGGGTTAGATTTTGAAAATGTAACTTTAGTTGGAATCATAAATGCCGATTCTATGCTCAATTTTCCAGATTTTAGAGCACATGAACGTGCTTATGACATGATGGTACAAGTTTCTGGAAGAGCAGGAAGAAGCAAAAAACAAGGAAATGTAGCCATTCAAACCTACAATCCGCATCATCAAATATTACAACAAGTTTCTACTACAAATTATGCAGAAATGTATAAAGAACAATTGCAAGAACGTTGGCAATATAAATATCCACCTTATTACAGGTTGATAAAAATCACCTTAAAACACAAAGATTATAACAAAGTTGATAGTGGTGTAAATTGGCTTTTTAAAGCTTTATCCAGTTCTTTTGGCGAGCATGTTTTAGGTCCAACAGCACCAGCCGTTTCTAGAGTTCGAAATCAATATATTAAGAACATTGTCATTAAAATTCCACCAAAACAGAATTTAGCACAAACAAAAAAACAGCTACAAAAGATTAAAGACACTTTTGAAGCTGTTAAAGATTTTAGACCAATCCGATTTATAACGGATGTGGATGCGTATTAAATTAGTGCGCAGTATTCAGTCTCAGTTTACAGTTGCAATTTCTAGTTAGAAAATAACTAGCCTTCGCTAGCGCGAGCATACCGCTCGTGAAGGCAAACAAGCAATAAGTATAATTTTTCAATATAAACGAACTACATACTGTTACTGAAAACTGTAACCTTTTTTAATAATTTCTATATTGTTTCGTTTCATCAAAAACGTGTTCTAGAATTCTTTTATCAATTTCTTCAAAAACCAAATCTTTACGTTTCATAACAACTTCTGCTACTTCAAAAACTTTATCAGTTTTATATTCTGTAAATCCAGAAGCTCCTCCCCAACTAAAAGACGGAATAAAATTCCTTGGAAATCCGCTTCCAAAAATATTGGCACTTACACCAACTACGGTACCTGTATTAAACATTGTGTTGATTCCGCATTTAGAATGATCTCCCATCATTAAACCACAAAATTGTAAGCCTGTTTTTGCAAAACGACCTGTCTCATAATTCCATAATTTAACTTGGGCATAATTATTTTTAAGGTTAGAGTTATTTGTATCTGCACCTAAATTACACCATTCTCCTATTACAGAATTCCCTAAATAACCATCGTGACCTTTGCTTGAATATGCAAATAAAACAGCGTTACTGATTTCTCCTCCTACTTTACAATAAGGACCTAAAGTAGTAGCTCCAAATATTTTTGTTCCTAATTTTACAACAGCATTTTCACACATTGCAAAAGGACCTCTAATTGCAGAATTTTCCATTATAACAGCATCTTTACCAATATAAATTGGTCCTGTAGATGCGTTTAAAGTTGCAAAAGTAATTTCTGCGCCTTCTTCTATAAAAATATTTTCTTTATTCAAATACCTTGTTCCTTCTGGTATTGGTTCAGACTCTCTTCCTTCTGTAATTAAATCGAAATCTTGCTGAATAGCTATGTCATTTAAAGAAAAAATATCCCAAGTGTTTTTAACTTGTATCAAATCTTCATCAAATTCAATTTGAGTGTACTCATCAAAATTCACTTCTTCTTGTGAATCTGAAGTATAAAAAGCAATGACATCATCACCTTTAAAAATAGCTTCATTTTTTGATAAATTCTTTACTTTTTCAATCAAGTTTTCAGTCGGACAAAAAGAAGCATTGATTAATATGTTCTCTTCCATTTCTACCATCGGATATTTTTCTTCTAAATATTCCTGTGTAATAGTCGTGGTCGTTAAACCTAAATATTTCTCCCACTTTTCTCGAATGGTTAATATTCCTATTCTAATGTCTGCAACTGGTTTTGTATATGTAAAGGGTAATAGAGCGTTTCTAACATCTCCATCAAATAGAATATAATTCATTTTTTCTTTTTAAAAGTGCCACAAATTTACTTTAAAATGAGCATAAAAAATACCAATTCTATTAATTACAATTCGTTTTTATCAAGTCTTAAATAAAACAGCACTTTTTTTATACTATTCTAAAACATTAATTCTTCTGACATTAACATATCATAAAATTTAGGTGCTGCTTTCTAATAAAAATCTATAAATTATAGTGTATTCTAACTTCAAAATCAGTCTTGTCAGCATTATTTATTATAAATTACAATAATATGTGTTTCAAAAGTTCTTTTAAATTAGAACGACACCACAAGTAATCATATAATTTTATACATTTAAAATAAATAATCCATAATAATTATTTAATTTCACTAAGAAATACCTAATAATATATAATAAGTACTCTTTTTTATTTAATAGCGTAAATAAAATGATAATTTCGCTTTTTTATAAATAAAATGGGTAACAATAATATTTAAGTTATAAAAATCCTATTACTGATAAGCATAAAACTAAATTATGATTAAACAATTTAAACATATTAAGGAATCACAAGTAAAAATTATGGAGTTGATGAAACCATCGAACTCTAATTTTAGCGGTAAAATTCATGGAGGTTATATTTTAAATTTGATGGATCAAATTGCATTTGCTTGTGCTTCTAAGCATTCTGGAAATTATTGTGTTACGGCTTCTGTAAATAAGGTTGATTTTTTAAATCCTATTGAAGTTGGCGAATTAGTAACCATGAAAGCTTCTATTAATTTTACAGGTAGAACCTCTATGGTAGTTGGTTTACGTGTAGATTCTGAAAACATTAGAACTGGAGAAACAAAACATTGTAACTCTTCTTATTTTACAATGGTTGCAAAAGATGATGATGGAAAAAGTACGCCTGTTCCTGGTATTATCTTAACAACTAAAGACGAAGTTAGACGTTTTGCAAGAAGTATTACAAGACAAAGTGAAGGAAGAAATAGAACTTCTCGTTTTCATAGTAAAGTTTTTAAAGTTGATGAATATATTCACTTACTAGAAGAAAGCAATGCTAAAATTGACTTAAAATAAGATTTATAAAAGGAAATAAGACCGCTGCGCTAAAAGATACAAGAAACAAGACCTTTCCAAATACCTAGGTTTAAGCGTTAAGAAAACTATATAAAGCGTTTATAGTACTTTTTTATTACAAAAATAAAAAAAACCGAGTAAAATTAATTTTACTCGGTTTTTTTATATCTTAAAAAGTCTAATTATCTTCTACTGTAATTAGGAGATTCTTTAGTAATTGCTACATCATGCGGATGACTTTCATTAATTCCACTTGCTGTAATTCTTACAAATCTACCAGTTTCTTTTAATGTTTCTACATCTTTTGCTCCACAATATCCCATTCCAGCTCGTAAACCTCCAATAAATTGGTGGATACTTTCTGCAAGTTCTCCTTTATAAGGAACACGACCTACAATACCTTCTGGTACTAATTTTTTAATATCATCTTCTACATCTTGAAAGTATCTATCTTTAGAACCTTGTTTCATAGCTTCTACAGATCCCATACCTCTATAAGATTTAAATTTTCTCCCTTCGTAAATAATAGTTTCTCCTGGCGATTCTTTTGTACCTGCTAAAAGAGAACCTAACATTACAGAATCTGCTCCAGCTGCAATTGCTTTAGGAATATCTCCTGTATAACGGATTCCTCCATCTGCAATTACTGGAACCCCACTACCTTTAATAGCGGCTGCAACTTCTAAAACTGCAGAAAATTGAGGAAAACCAACTCCTGCAACTACTCTTGTAGTACAAATAGAACCTGGACCAATACCTACTTTTACAGCATCTGCACCTGCTTCTACCAAATATTTAGCAGCAGCTCCTGTAGCTATATTTCCAACAACTACATCTAATTCAGGAAACTTTGCTTTTACAGCTTTTAAAACTGCAACTACTCCTTTAGTATGTCCGTGAGCTGTATCTATAATTACAGCGTCTACACCAGCATTTACTAATGCTTCTGCTCTATCTACTGCATCTCCTGTAACTCCTAATGCAGCCGCAACTCTTAATCTACCAAAAGAATCTTTATTAGCAATTGGTTTCTGAGTTACTTTGGTGATATCTCTAAAAGTAATTAATCCTTTTAATTTATAATTTTCATCAACAATTAAAAGTTTTTCTATTTTATAATTCTGAAGAATTTTTTCGGCATCACTTAAAGAAGTTCCAACATCTGCAGTTACTAGATTTTCGCTAGTCATTACTTCTACAATTGGTCTTTGGCTATCATGCTCAAAACGTAAATCTCTATTAGTAACAATTCCTTTTAAGATGCCATTGTCATCAACAATAGGAATTCCTCCAATACCGTGTTCTTTCATGTTTGCTTTTGCTTCAGCAACCACAGCCGTTAAAGGCAAAGTAACAGGGTCTAAAATCATTCCGCTTTCGGCACGTTTTACTTTTCTAACTTCTTTAGCTTGCTGTTCTATAGACATGTTTTTATGTAAAACACCAATACCGCCTTCTCTTGCAATGGCAATTGCCAATGCAGATTCTGTAACAGTATCCATTGCAGCAGATGCAATAGGAACGTTTATAGTAATATTTCTTGTAAATTTTGTTTGAATACTTACTTCTCTTGGAAGTACATCGGAAAAGGCTGGGACTAAAAGAACGTCGTCATATGTTAATCCTTCTCCTAAAATTTTGTTGTCGTGTGCTGTCATGTTGCAATTAAGGTATAATTGCGTGCAAATTTACAAATTATATATGAATTTTAACGTTAAATGAATGTTAGATTTTATTAGAACTAAGCTTTTTTTTTAAACTCCCCTCTGAAATTCAGCTTACAAAGATTCTAAATAGGCAACTACTGCTTTTCTAATATCATAAGAAACTTCTGATTCTTTAGGTACATAAACAGAAAGCACTTCTTTATTATCGTTCGATAAAAAAGGAATGTCTAATCCTTTTAATAAATAATCAGAAAAAGCTACGGTATATGTTTTATCTATATTTAATTCTTGCTTTTTAACAAGCCACTTCTCCCCTTCTTTTTCGGCATTAAATCGTTGCAAATAAGCACCTGTGCCGGATGCTTTTAAACCATAATCTAAAACACCTTTTAATAAACTTCCTTTAATTTCCACCTTTAAAACGGCTCCTCCATAAGGCAATACTCTAAAGATATCTACAGGTGTTATGTTTCCAGATAATTGATCATCAATTCTTACAGAACCACCATTTACCAACGCACAATCTACCTCATCATTAAAAGAAAATGACATGGCTTTTGTAATGATTTCTCCTAAATTGGTTTGTACACCTCTAATTTTCGAATCTCTTCCGTCTAATGGCGTTTTTGCTTCAAAAATTATTTCTTCTGGGTTAGTTATCACTTCTTTTATTTTTGAATTTAAAATGGCTTGCCATTTATTTACAATCGTTGCAACTTTTTCATCAGCTTTAATTGTTGAGTTTATTTCTTTTAATTCTGATGTTACAACAGTTTTCTTTGTTTTTTTATCATAAGAAATTCTATGAACATACACCGTTTTTGCATTTGCATCTGCTTTAGAAATTTGAACATCATCTACAAAATCATTGCTATTTGCATGCTCATGTCCGCCCATAATTAAAGGCAAACCTGGAATTATCTTTGCAATTCTTTTATCACTTTCTAAATCTAAATGAGTTAACCCAAAAACTACATCTACCGAATCTTTTATAGCGGCATAAGAAGCTCTTGCTTTTACAAATACACTTCCATATTCTACAAAATCTTTAGGGTTAGACGGAATACAAACACTTATAAAACCCACTTTTATTTTTGTACCATCCTCATCTACAAGTACTTTTATAAACGTTTCACCTACATGTTCTTTATGTCCGTTAACTTCTTTATAAAAAGGAATTGCTGCTTCTTTGGTTTTTAGTTTTACGTTGGCAGAAATCCAAGGGAAATTACTTTCATTTAATCTTTTTTGAAGATCTTTTAGCGGAATATCAAACTCATGATTACCAAATGCCACTAAATCGAAATTCATAGTATTCATTACCTCTACCATTTGTTTTCCTCGTACTCTTTCTCCATTAATTTTTTATGGTACCTATTAAAGACGGATTTAAAAAATCGCCAGCCATAAAAAGCATGGTATTTTTATTTTCTTCAAGTAGTTCTTTATGTACGGTTTCTACCCTTGCCATTCCACCAAACTCGCCTCCTTGTATTGGTGCTATCTCATACACATCATTTAGTTGTAAAAAAGTAAAATCTATTTTACCATCTTCTTTAGAACAAGAAGATAAAACAATAATTGATAGAAAAAAAGGAAGTAATTTGGTGAATTTCATTATGAATAGGTTTGATAACTATATAATACGTCTGTTAATTTGAAAACGTTTACACTTTAAGCTATGATGAGAAGCTGAAACAAGTTCAGCTTGACAAGTTTTCACTTTACAACTTAAATAAAAGTCTCTAAAGCCTTGTTATAGGCACTTTCAAAACTCATTGGTTTTAAATTAATATCTGCTTTTTGAGCTGTAAAATAACTCAATAATTTTTCTGTTGGCATGTTCCCTGTTAATTCATCTTTTGCCATTGGACAACCTCCATAACCTTTAATCGCTCCATCAAATCGATTGCATCCCGCTTTAAAAGCGGCATCTACTTTTTCGTGCCATTTGTCTGGTGTTGTATGTAAATGTGCGCCAAATTCTATAGATGGATATTGCGGAATTAAATTAGAAAATAAATATGAAATCACATCTGGTGTAGAACTTCCTACAGTGTCCGAAAGGGATAAAATCTTTACGCCCATTTTAGATAATTTTTCGGTCCACTCGCCTACTATTTCTACATTCCAAGGATCACCATAAGGATTACCAAAGCCCATCGATAAATAAGCAACTACTTCTTTATTAGTCTTGTCTGCAATGTTTAAAATTTCTTCTAACGTTTCTATAGATTCTTGTATGGTTTTATGCGTATTACGCATTTGAAAGTTTTCTGAAATAGAAAAAGGATATCCTAAATAATCAATTTCTTCAAATACAGAAGCATCATTAGCGCCCCTTACATTGGCAATAATAGCCAACAATTTACTTTGAGTTCTAGACAAATCTAATTTAGATAAAACAGCTGCAGTATCTCGCATTTGCGGAATTGCTTTTGGTGAAACAAAGCTGCCAAAATCAATGGTATCAAAACCCACTTTTAATAATGAGTTTATATACAATGCTTTTTGTTCTGTAGAAATAAAATGGCTCTTTATTCCTTGCATCGCGTCACGCGGACATTCTATGATTTTTACTTTTTTCATCAATATCAAAGATAGATATTCTATTGAAGTGGCAAAACATTTTTTAATTGATTATTGCATGCTTTTTGGTACTTTCGCCTTTATATATGAGCAAATCAAAATACATTCTTCCAATAATCATTATTTCTCAATTTTGTTGTACTTCTTTATGGTTTGCAAGCAACGGAGTAATGACAGATTTAATCACAAGTTTTAACTTAGATGAAATTGCGTTAAGTTACTTAACCTCTTCAGTGCAATTTGGCTTTATTATAGGAACTTTATTATTTGCTTTGTTAACCATTGCAGATCGATTTTCGCCCTCTAAGGTCTTTTTTGTTTGTGCAGTTTTAGGTGCATTTTTTAACTTGAGACTTGTTTTTGAAAATCAAACTTTTTTAACATTAATAGGTATGCGTTTTTTAACAGGGTTTTTCTTAGCTGGAATTTACCCTGTAGGAATGAAAATTGCTACAGATTATTATAACAAAGGCTTAGGTAAATCTTTAGGATATTTAGTTGGAGCCTTGGTTTTAGGTACTGCTTTACCACATTTACTAAAAGACTTAATGCAAGGTTTTTCTTGGAAAACAATTATAATTTCCATTACTGTTTTAGCCGCTTTTGGCGGATTACTAATGTTGCTTTTTGTACCTAACGGACCTTATAGAACTGCGGGGAAAAAACTAGATATTACCATTTGTTTTTCAATATTTAAAAACAATAAATTTAGAAAAGCAGCTTTTGGTTATTTCGGTCACATGTGGGAGTTATACGCTTTTTGGACATTTGTGCCTATTCTATTAAAAATCTATGAAAATTCGCATTCAGATGTGTCTTTTAATATTCCTTTATTATCATTTATAATTATAGGAACAGGAAGTTTAGCTTGTGTTTTAGGAGGCTATTTATCTGAAAAATATAGTCCAAAAAACATTGCATATTTAGCTTTACTTTTCTCTTGTATTTGTTGTTTAATTTCTCCTTTGATGTTTCAACTAAAAAATGAAAATCTATTTATTGCTTTTCTACTTTTCTGGGGAATGGTTGTGGTTGCAGACTCTCCGTTATTTTCTACTTTAGTAGCACAAAATGTAGATGCTAAAAACAAAGGAACTGCATTAACTATTGTTAATTGTATTGGTTTTGCAATTACTATTGTTAGTATACAATTAATTAGTGGTTACAAAGATAGTACAGATTCTAATGCTATTTTTATGCTGTTAGCAATTGGTCCTATTTTAGGTTTATTTACTTTTTCTAGAAAAAAAGTTAATTCATAAACTTAAATAATCTCATTTATTCAAACTAAAAAAGGATAGCAAAACTAATTGCTACCCTTTTATATATATTCTAAAACCTTCTAAACTTTAGTTAAAACCCAAAGCTGTACTTCTTCTAAAGCAGCTTCTTTTTTGTTACGTTTTGTTTTATCAACCGTAGGTTTAATTGTTTTCTTTAAACATTTTTCTAGTTTAAAACGAATCCCTTTTGCCAATTCTTTTTCTATCGGATTTTCTTTTGTAAGCTTTTTTATTTGAGCTGCATTAGAAAATAAAATTACTAATTTTCCATCTTCAGCCAATCTATTATTTGCTTCAGCAAAAAACTTAGAAAATAAGTTTTTATTATAATAAACAGCTTCATCTATATTTTCTTCACTAGAAATAGCAGGCAACCAAGGCGGATTGAAAACTATTAATTCCGTTTCTTTTTCCCATTTCCCAAAAAGGTTTCCGTAGTCTAATTCCACTTTACGAGACAATTTGGTCTCGCCCATAAATTCTTTTAAACCAAAAATTGCATTTGGGTTTGTATCTGTACCAAATACTTTCTGAAAACCATGTTGCACCATCTGAAAAGATAAAACACCACTACCGATACCAACATCTATAGCAGATTTCTTAGGACCTTCGTAACGTTTTAACCAATTATCAAACAACGTTAAGTGATCGAAACGTGTTGGAAAATATGTCCCTAAATAAGGATGTACTTTGTTTCTTAAAACAGGTACTTTAATTCCTTTGTTATATTTTTGCCAAGCACTGTTTAGTCTTTGAACTTCTGGAAAAGTTAATAAAAAATTATTTTTATTTGCAAACAATTTAGCAAACCAACCAATTTTTGGAGCTTTATCTACAACCAATTTTTGATTTTTAATTTGTAATAATATTTGATTAGAAAGCTTATGGTATTCTGCACGAAATGCATGTTGCTCTTTAATTGTTTTATTTGGCAAACGGATTTTTAAATGTTTTTGCAACTCTTTTAAAAGCAACATTCCGTTGCTATAAAACTCAGTAATTAAAACAGATTGGCCTTCCCTCATCGCATAAAGCGTTTCTCTTACATCTGTATTACTATCGAATTTTATTAGATCATCACCTGGGTGAATTGGTGTTGGTTTGTTTATTTTTAGCGCTGAACTCATTAATTTATATGGTATTATATAGAATTGCAAATTATTAATGTTTGCAATTCTTGGTATTAAAAATAGTATTAGAAATAGAATTTAGCAACAATCTGTATTCAAATCTTTGCTAAATACTATTTTGCAAAGATACTTTTTAAAACCTAGTATAAATACGATTCATAGAAATAGCAAAAAATTAAAAACAACACTTTTTTAGGCTTCTAAATTATCAGTTTTTTAAATCATTTTTTAAAGAATCAATAAAAATAATCAAAGAAATTTTTTGAGATAGAAATAATGAGTTTTTTATTCGCATATTTGTTACTGATTCTTACTTCTTCAACAGTAAATAATGATAGACAATACTACTTTAGCCAATTTAAACAACTCACTTTCTGGTGATGTTCTTTTTGATAATTTACATAAAACTTTATATGCAACAGACGCTTCGGTTTATAGGAAAATTCCTTTAGCGGTTGCTTTTCCAAAGGATGAAAAAGATTTAAAAACCTTAATTGCCTTTGCTACTAAAAACAATATTACTTTAATACCAAGAACAGCTGGAACTTCTTTAGCAGGACAATGTGTTGGAGATGGACTTGTGGTAGATGTTTCTAAACATTTTACCAATATTATTTCTTTTGATGAGAAAGCAAAAACAATTACGTTACAACCTGGTATTGTAAGAGATTCTTTAAACGTGTATTTAAAACCTTTTGGTTTGTTTTTTGGTCCAAACACCTCTACTTCTAACAGATGTATGATTGGTGGAATGGTTGGTAACAATTCTTCTGGAAGCACCTCTATAAAATACGGAGTTACACGTGATAAAGTTTTAGAAATCGATGCAATTTTAAGTGATGGAAGCACCGCTGTTTTTAAAGAAATTACCTCGGAAGATTTCATTAAAAAAACAAAAGAAAATACGCAAGAAGGTGAAATTTATAAAAGTCTTTTTGATGAACTTTCTTTAGTTGAAAATCAGCAAGAAATAAAGAATGAATTCCCTAAAGAAAGCATTCATAGAAGGTGTACTGGTTATGCGGTTGACGAATTATTAACGTCAGATTTATTCGGCGGAACTTCACCAACCATAAACATTGCAAAATTATTAGCAGGAAGTGAAGGTACTTTGGCTTTTTCTACTTCTATTACCTTACAATTAGATGCTTTACCTCCAACAGAAAGCATTATGGTTTGTACACATTTTAAAACCATAAACGAAAGTTTAAACGCTACAGTAATTGCTATGAATCACAATTTATATAATTGCGAATTGATGGACAAAACAATTTTAGATTGTACTAAAAACAATAGAGAATTAGCAAAAAATCGTTTCTTTTTACAAGGAGACCCAGGAGCTATTTTAATGCTAGAAGTATCTTCTAACTCAATTGAAGAAACAGAAATTTTAGCAGATAAATTAATTGCAGATTTAGAAAAAAACAACTTTGGTTACTATCACCCAAAAGTGTACGGAGCAGATATTGCAAAAGTGCATTATTTACGTAAAGCAGGTTTGGGTGCTTTAGCAAATATTGTTGGCGATAAAAAAGCAGTTGCTTGTATAGAAGACACTGCAGTTGCTTTAGAAGATTTGCCAAATTACATTGAGGAATTCACTCAAATTATGGCTAAATATCAGCAAAACGCTGTGTATTATGCACATGCTGGTGCTGGTGAATTACATTTACGCCCTATTTTGAATATCAAGAAAAAAGAAGACGTTGTTTTATTTAGAAAGATTACGACTGAAACGGCTGAGTTGGTTAAAAAATATAAAGGTTCTTTTTCTGGTGAACATGGAGACGGAATTGTGCGTGCAGAATTTATTCCGTTGATGATTGGTGATAAAAACTACCAATTATTAAGAAGAATTAAAAAAGCGTTTGACCCAAATAATGTTTTTAATCAAGGTAAAATAACGGATGCTTTTGCAATGGATGAAAGCTTACGTTATGAAGTTGGTAGAACTGAGCCAGAAATTAAAACCATTCAAGATTTTTCTGATGACGAAGGAATTTTAAAACTCGCAGAAAAATGTAACGGAACTGGAGATTGTAGAAAACCTGTAGAAGCTGGCGGAACGATGTGCCCAAGTTATAGGGCTACAAAAGATGAAAAAGATACTACAAGAGCAAGAGCAAATACATTGCGTGAATTTTTAACAAATTCCAACCAAGCAAATAAATTTAATCATAAAGAATTAAAACAAGTTTTCGACCTTTGTTTAAGCTGTAAAGCCTGTGCATCAGAGTGCCCAAGTAATGTGGATATTGCTACGATGAAAGCTGAGTTTTTATACCAATATCAAGAAGCAAATGGCTATTCTTTTAGAAATAAAATGTTTGCTAATAATGCTAAATATAATAAATTAGGAAGTGCTTTTCCTTCAATCACTAACTTTTTCACCAATTCTACAATTGCAAAAAAAGTTTTAGGAGTTGCCATAGAACGCTCTGTTCCTAAATTAGCAAATCAGACTTTAGAAAGTTGGTTAAAGAAACATCATCCAAAAACATCTAAAAAGGCACTTTATTTATTTAATGATGAATTCACCAATTTTTACGATTCAGAAATTGGACAAGATGCTGTTATTGTATTAGAAAAATTAGGCTACGAAGTAAAAACCGTAAAGCATGATGAAAGTGGAAGAAGTCATATTTCTAAAGGATTTTTAAAAGAAGCCAAAGCAATTTGTAATAATAATGTTGCTATTTTTAAAGATATAATTACAGATGAAACTCCTTTAGTAGGAATAGAACCTTCTGCTATTTTAGGTTTTAGAGATGAGTACATTCGTCTAGCTGATGATAAAGCATCTGCAGAAAAAATTGCAAAAAATAGTTTTACGTTTGAAGAGTTTTTAGCCAAAGAATTAGAAAAAGGAAATATTGATACTTCTTTATTTACAAAGGAGTCTAAGACTTTAAAAATACACGGACATTGTCATCAAAAATCATTGTCTAGCACACAGGCTAGTTTTCAAATTTTAAACATTCCAAAAAACTATAAAGTAACAATTATTAGTTCTGGTTGTTGCGGAATGGCAGGTTCTTTTGGTTATGAAAAAGAACATTATAAAGTTTCTATGCAAGTTGGTGAAGACACTTTGTTTCCTAAAATTAGAAATTGTAGTTCCGATACAGAAATTGCTGCTGCAGGAACAAGTTGTAGACATCAAATTTTTGATGGAACAAAACGCATCGCAAAACACCCAGTTACATTGTTGAGAGAAGCACTTATTTAGTATTCAGTTTCCAGTTTCAGTTGGCAGTAAAAAAGCCTATTAAAATATTACAAATTGAATTCGTTATATTTGTATAAATAATTAGTAATCAGTTATATTATGGGAACTATAGAATTAAGAAATAAATGGAAAAAAGAAATTGTTAATGTAGATGAGCGTTTTTTGCGATTAATAGATGCTTTACATACATCATACATGAAAGAAGAAACTGATTTTTTTGATGAAATTCCGAGTGATATTCAAGAACTTTTACAAAAAAGTAGAGAAGATATTAAAAAAGGGAAAACCTATACACATGAAAGTATTTTAAATGAAGCTAAAACTAAGTATAATATTTCATAAATTATGATGGAAATTATATGGCGAAATACTTTTTTTGACAATTGAATATCCTTCGACAAGCTCAGGAAGACATTTTGAGTTTTAATTGTTTTATGTTGGTATAAAATTCATTTGGCATCAGAAAACATAAAAAGGAAATTACTAAAAGATATTTAACGGAAATATATGAGAAGCAATGATTGTAAAATCGTTGCTTTTTTGTTACTTTGAAATAGAATTCGACTCTAAATATTAATAATTATTCTACGAGATTAATTTAAAAATAATCATGGAAAAATACAAAGCAGATTCAGAAAGGTATAATAAAATGAACTACAGAAGAACAGGAAATAGCGGTTTGCTGTTACCAGAACTTTCTTTAGGTTTATGGCATAACTTTGGTGAAAATGATGATTTTGAAAATGCAAGAAACTTATTAAAATGTGCATTTGATAACGGAATTACACATTTTGATTTGGCCAATAACTACGGACCTCCTTATGGTTCTGCTGAAAAAACTTTTGGAAAAATCTTAAAAAAAGATTTCAAAAAGTATAGAGATGAATTAATTATTTCATCAAAGGCGGGTTATGATATGTGGGAAGGTCCTTATGGGAATTTTGGTTCTAAAAAATACTTAATTTCTAGTTTAGACCAAAGTTTGCAAAGAATGGATTTAGAATATGTAGATATTTTTTATCATCACAGGCCAGATTATGACACTCCTTTAGAAGAAACTATGGGTGCTTTAGATTTAATGGTAAGACAAGGAAAAGCATTGTACGTTGGTTTGTCTAATTATCAACCTAAAGAAGCAGAAAAAGCTTTTAAAATATTAAAAGAATTAGGTACCCCGTGTTTAATTCATCAACCAAGATATAGTTTGTTTTACCGTTGGATTGAAGATGGTTTAATTGATTTATTAGGGAATTCTGGAGTTGGAACCATTTGCTTTTCTCCATTAGCACAAGGAATGTTAACAGACAAATATATTAACGGTTTGCCAAAAGATTCTAGAGCTGTAAAAGATGGTCGTTATTTAAAAACAGATCAAGTGATGGAAATGCTTCCAAAAATTAAAGCTTTAAACGAAGTTGCTAAAAGCAGAAATCAGAATTTAGCACAAATGGCTATTTCTTGGATTTTAAAAGATGATAGAATTACATCTGTTTTAATTGGAGCCAGCAAAACTGAGCAAATTTTAGACAGTATAAAAGCTACTGAAAACACTACTTTTTCTGAAGAAGAATTGGCTAGAATTAATGCTATTTTAGCTTAAAATAAATTAAAAAAGTTCCTACATGTTTCATAAACCTAAAGGACTCTTTTTTTTTATCTACGAACTAAAGTGGATAATTTACTATATAAAAAAAAGCTCCTTTAACAAGGAGCTTTTCACTTTTCATACTATACTCTTCCTTTTCCTAAACTCTTCCTTTTTCATATAATTTTTATTATTCTTTTAATTGATCATCTGAAAGTAAAGCAAAGAATTTATCTAAATTAGGTAGAATTACAATTCTTGTTCTTCTATTTTTTGCTCTATTATCATTAGTCGTATTTTCTACTAACGGCATTGTAGAACCTCTACCTGCAGCAATTAATCTACTTCCATCAATATTATATTTACTTTCTAAAAGACGTACTATAGAAGTCGCTCTCTTTACACTTAAATCCCAGTTATCTTGTACAACAGCATTGTTAATGGTTCTAGAATCTGTATGACCTTCAATCATAACATCCATACTTGGTTCAGATTTTATAACTGCCGCTAATTTTTCAATTAAACCATAAGCACCATTTTTAACTCTATAACTTGCGTTGTTAAATAATAATTTATCAGAAACAGAAATCATTACTACCGTTTGATCAATGTCTATATTTAAATCATCAGAATCTGTTAAATCAGAATTATCAAACTTATTTTTTAAATTATAAGAAATGGCAAGATTTAAAGAATCTTTTAAAGTTTTAGCTTTTGCTAACTCTTCCGGATCTACTTTAGATAAAGTTTCCCTCATTCTTTCTCTTGTATTATTAGAAATTACAGCTGTTTTACCAACCATATCTAATTTTACGTCATTGGCATCTTGTAAGCTTGAATTATCACTTTTTAATGAATTAATTTTCTCATTATAGTCCGCAACTCTACTTTCAATTTTAGCAAATTTCCCCTCTAGTGCTTCTTTTTCTAAGGTAGTTTTTTGAAGCGTCCCTTTTGTATTAATATACTGATTTTCTAACGTTACATACTTTTTTTTAGAAACACAAGATGTTGCCATTAATGATATTGCTACAACAGGTATAATAAATTTTTTCATAATTAATTAGTTTAAATGATATAACCTATGGCGGTTATTTAGTTATTTAATGTTACTTCTATTAGTTAAACAACTCAGTTTATAAATACCCTACCTTAAAAATTCATTTTTTTTATAAAAAATAAAAAAAGCCCATAAAAACTTAATTTTCATGGGCTTATAATATTAAAAAAAATAAAATTTTATTGTAGCGAACTCAAACTACTTTTAATAGTTTCAATTTTTGCTACTGTATCTGCTTCTTTTTTACGTTCCAAAGCCAACACTTTTTCTGGTGCATTAGACACAAAACGCTCATTAGACAACTTCTTTGTAATACCAAATAAGAAACCTTCTGCTCTTTTAAGCTCTCCTTCTAATTTCTTAATCTCTGCTTCAACATCTATGTTTTCAATAGAAATAGGTACAAAGTATTCGTTAGATTTTACTCTAAAAGAAGCTCCTTCTACTTTCTCTGAAACATAGTTTATAGTTTCTGTATTTGTTAATTTCTGAATAACAGCATCAAATTGTTTTGTGCTTTTATCATTATCAATAACAAATAATTCTACTGCATCTTTAAAAGAAATGTTCTTATCTTTTCTGATGGTTCTAATTCCTGATACAACTCCTGTAGCAAATTCAAAATCTTCTATAATTTTTGCAGCGAAATCTTTAATTACAGGATATTTTGCTATAATCAAAGCTTCTTCTGGTGTTCTATCTGCAATATATTGCCAAATATCTTCTGATAAAAATGGCATAAATGGATGCAATACTTTTAAGTTATTTTCTAAAACTTCAATAATAGCATCAAACGTTACTTTATCTATTGGTTGCTGATAAGCAGGTTTTACAATTTCTAATAACCATGAAGAAAAATCATCGTTAATTAACTTGTAGATTGCCATTAAAGCATCAGACAAACGGTATTTAGAAAAATGGTCTTCTATTTCTGCCAACGTTTTTTGAAACTTAGCTTCGTACCATTCTAAACCAATTTTAGAAGTTTCTGGTTGTGGTAAACTAGCATCAACTTCCCAACCTTTTATCAAACGGAAAGCATTCCAAATTTTATTTGCAAATCCTTTTCCTTGTTGACAAAGATCTTCATCAAACATTAAATCGTTTCCGGCTGCAGAACTTAATAAAAGCCCTACTCTTACTCCATCTGCTCCATAATCAGAAATTAATTTTAAAGCATCTGGCGAGTTCCCTAAAGATTTAGACATTTTACGTCTTTGTTTATCTCTAACTAAACCAGTTAAATAAACGTTATTGAAAGGTTTTTCGTCTTTATATTCATAACCTGCAACAATCATTCTTGCTACCCAGAAAAATAAAATATCTGGTCCAGTAACTAAATCGTTTGTTGGGTAATAGTATTTAATTTCTTCGTTTTCTGGATTTCTAATTCCATCAAAAACAGACATTGGCCACAACCAAGAAGAAAACCAAGTATCTAAGGCATCTTCATCTTGTCGAAGGTCTTCTATTTTAAAAGACGCATCAACAACCTTTTTAGAAATTGCTAATTCGTACGCTCTTTCTCTTGTCTCAGCTACTACAAAATCTTCTTTTCCGTCTCCGTAGAAAAACGCAGGAATTTGTTGTCCCCACCAAAGTTGACGAGAGATATTCCAATCACGCACATTTTCCATCCAATGACGGTACGTGTTTTCAAATTTCTTTGGATATAAATTGATTTCTGCATCTTCACCCAAAACTGCATCAATTGCAGGTTGTGCAAGATCTTTCATCTTTAAAAACCATTGATCAGATAATCTAGGTTCTATAACTGCTTTTGTTCTTTCTGATGTTCCTACTTTATTGGTATGAACTTCAGTCTTCACTAAAATTCCTTTTTCTTCTAATTCTTGAGCAATTTCTTTACGAACTACAAAACGGTCTTTACCTTGATAATGTAATCCGAAAGAATTTAAAGAAGCATCATCATTAAAAATATCAATAACTTCTAATTTGTGCTTATCACCTAAATTCTTATCATTTTCATCGTGTGCAGGCGTCACTTTTAAACAACCTGTACCAAATTCTAAATCTACATACTCATCCTCTATAATAGGAATTATTCGACCACATAAAGGAACAATTGCTTTCTTTCCTTTTAAATGTGTAAAACGTTCATCATTTGGGTTGATACAAATTGCAGTATCACCAAAAATAGTTTCTGGCCTTGTAGTAGCAATGGTTAACGTATCGTCTGATCCTTCAATTTTATATTCTAAATAATATAAGTTTCCTTGTCTTTCTTCATGAATTACTTCTTCATCAGAAAGTGTTGTTTTAGCTTCCGGATCCCAGTTTACCATTCTGTATCCTCTATAAATTAAACCTTTGTTATATAAATCAACAAAAACTTTAATTACAGATTCAGACATTTCTGGATCCATTGTAAATGCAGTTCTTTCCCAATCGCAAGAAGCACCTAACTTTTTTAATTGTTCTAAAATGATTCCTCCGTATTCATCTTTCCAATCAAAAGCGTGTTGTAAAAATTCTTCACGTGTTAAATCGCTTTTTTTAATTCCTTGTTCTTTTAACTTGGCAACCACTTTTGCTTCTGTAGCAATAGAAGCGTGATCTGTACCAGGAACCCAACATGCATTTTTACCTAATAAACGCGCACGTCTTATTAATACATCTTGAATTGTATTATTTAACATGTGCCCCATATGTAAAACGCCTGTTACGTTTGGTGGCGGAATTACAATTGTATAAGGCTCTCTTTCGTCTGGCGTAGAATGAAAATAGTTATTTTTCATCCAGTAGTCGTACCATTTACCTTCTACTTGGCTTGCATCATATTTAGATGGAATTGTCATACTTTGGTATCGTTTTTGATATATAGTTTGCAAAAATACGAAACTCTAATTTGTCGAGAAAATTAGTAGTTGATTTTTTAAAACAAATTATTAGTATTAGATTTACAGTATAAAACATATAGTTATGAAAACTTTCGGAACATTATTAATCGTATTCTTTATTTCTTTTTCAATAAACGCACAAGAGTTTAAATTTGAAGAAGAAACTATTAACTACGGAAAAATTGAAAAAGGATCTGATAAAGAAAGAGTCTTTGTATTTTCTAATGTTGGTGATGAACCAATAGTTATTAGTAGAATTCAATCTTCTTGTGGTTGTACAATTCCTAAAAAACCCGAAGCACCAATAATGCCAGGAGAAAAAGGAGAAATTAAAGTATCTTATGATACCAACAGAATTGGTGGTTTTTCTAAATCTATTACTGTTTTTTCGAATGCAAAAGAAGGAAATAAAATAATTAGAATTAAAGGAGTAGTAACTAAAGAGCTTTCTTTAGAAAAAGAGAAAAGTATCTTAACAGATATTTAATCTATATTTTTTTTATCAAACGAAATTCGAATTTCATTTGTACGCCATTGCGTTCAACTGTAATTCGAATTTTCTTTTTATCCCTTTCTTGAAATTTATAGATAATGTCTTCTATCTTTAATTCATGAGCATGTTTTCCATTAATTTTTAGGATAACATCATCTTTTAACAAACCTGCTTTTTCTGCTGCTGAGTTTTTAACAACACGACGAATAATAAACGATGGTTTAAAGTTAAAGGAATACCTAGTAACAAAACTAATCGAGTTTTTATTAGGCATTTGGTTGTTATAGGCATTTTTGTACTTATCCACAATCTCTTCTTTTACCAATTGCTTTCCATTATACACCACATCTAAACCACTCATATTATAATTAAACCCTGCACTAAGAGAACCATTCTTTTTTAAGGTGATTTTTTTATGAGGATAATCAATCCAAACTTTAAATCGACTTAAAATACCGCCACCAACACTCCCATTTCTTTCTTTAAATTTTCTTGCATTGTGCGTCGAAAGGGAATCTAAAAAAGAAACCGTAGGACTTTCAATAACAAAATGTCCCATTTTAAATTTAGAAATTCTACTTCTATTTCCATAAATAGGTCCGCTTAATCCTTCGCCTAAAAGATCATTAAAAAAACGTTTTGGTCTTCTAATCGATTTTTTAGAATTTTCGAAAAGCCACATAGCATCACTCCCGCCTAAATCTACTAACAATTTCACATTAATAAACGAACTACCAAGAGTATCTAAACTTACCGAAGCATCTATAAATGGTTTTTTTCTATAAAACTGAAACGGGAAGGTTTCGCACTTTCTGCATTTTTTATAGGTGAAGTTTTTAGGATTGTAAAAATTTATTTTTTTGGTTTTATAGTTAATCTTTACAATTACATTTTTCAATAAATTATAACCAATAATTCCGTGTATGGTTGTGCCCATTTTACTCGATAAATCGAAATAATCTTTTAAAATAACATAAACCGTTTCATTCTTACTTATTAGATTCTTTACTTTAAAAATATTCTCTTTAGAAATAATTGCATCTACCGCATCACCGCTACCTAAACCGCGCAACCTTACTCGGGTAGTATTTAACAACTCTATACTATCTTTTTCTGATAAATTAAATAAAATAGTTTTATTAACTCCCGTATCAAGAATAAAGGACAATTCTTTACCGTTAATTTCTAAAGGAATCACAATTAAATTGTTAATCAATCTAAAACTAACTTGTTGACTATGCTTATTTTTTTCATTAAAAGTAAATCCTGGTTGAGAATATACTATCAATGAAAATAAAAATGAGATTATGATAAGTGCATATGATTTTATCAAACTAATTGTTTTTAGAACCTATACAAGATACAACAAAACAAGACAATTAAAGAATTTCTTAAATTTCAACTAAAATATATCACATACTTGTTTGACAGTAAAACACCTGCAAAGTTTCTTTAATATACTCTTTTAAATAAAATATATTTCGGAAATTCGCAATTACAAATATTTAAAACATAATTATGCCTGCAATATCTAAGAAAGGATTAAAAATGCCAGAATCACCAATTAGAAAATTGGTACCGTATGCTGAAGACGCTAAAAAAAGAGGTGTTAAAGTATTCCATTTAAATATAGGTCAACCAGATATAAAAACACCACAAGTTGCCTTAGACGCTGTAAAAAACAATGAGATTACAACATTGTCTTATGCACGTTCTGAAGGTTCTGAAGAATATAGAAACAAACTAGTTAGTTATTATAAAAAACATCAAGTTAACGTAACTGCAAACAATATTGTTATTACCACAGGTGGTTCTGAAGCATTGCTTTTTACCATTGGTAGTATTACAGATCCGGGAGATGAAATTATTATTCCTGAACCTTTTTACGCAAACTACAACGGATTTTCTACCGCTTCTGGAGTTACCGTAGTACCAGTTATTTCTAAAATTGAAGACAATTTTGCATTGCCTAAAATTGAAGATTTTGAGAAGTTAATCACAAAGAATACCAAAGCAATATTAATTTGTAACCCAGGGAATCCTACAGGATACTTATATTCTAAAGAAGAGATTCAGAAATTAAAAGAGATTGTTTTAAAACACGATTTATTTTTAATTGCTGATGAAGTATATAGAGAGTTTACCTACGATGGTTTACAACATACCTCTGTAATGGCTTTAGATGGTTTAGAGCAAAACTCTATAGTTATAGATTCTGTTTCTAAGCGATACAGTATGTGTGGTGCTAGAATTGGTTGTATTGTTTCTAAAAATGAAGACTTTATAAAAACAGCTATTAAATTTGCACAAGCACGTTTAAGTCCGCCAACTTACGCATTAATTGCTAGTGAAGCTGCTTTAGATACGCCACAACAATATTTTGATGATGTAAAAGAAGAATACGTAGACAGAAGAAATACTTTAATTGCAGAATTAAACAAAATTGAAGGTGTAAAAGTAGCCAACCCAAAAGGTGCTTTTTACTGTGTTGCGCAATTGCCTGTTAAAGATTCAGATCATTTTGCAAAATGGTTATTAGAGGACTTTAACTTAAACAATGAAACTGTAATGGTTGCCCCTGCAAGTGGTTTTTATTCAACTGAAGGTGAAGGAAAAAATCAAATTAGAATGGCTTATGTTTTAAACAAAGAAGATTTAATTAGATCTGTAGAGATTTTAGGTGAAGCTTTAAAGGTTTATAAAGATTAGTTATAACTATTATATAAAGTACTATTATCCTAACTTATTTACGGGATAATAGTACTAAAAGTAATTATATAATCTAGTTGTAAGCAATTTGAAAAACCACTCGAACTAAAAGAAAATATTTGAAATTGAAAGAAAAAAAAGGAAAAAATAAATGGCAATTTTCAATTTTAATTCTGTTAATTATTACTGGAATTTGTTTTGGCGTTTGGAACAGTTTGGTTGAGAAAAATGAATTGAAGAATTCAAAAACAGCAATCGGAACTATTATTGAAATTGAAGAACGATTTCATAGAGGAATATTTATAAAATATGAATTTAAAGTAAATGAAAAAAAATATACTGAAAATCAAAAATTAACTGTAAAAAAGGAAACTATAAAAAACGGAGATAAATTTAAAGTTAATTATTCAGAAAAAAAAACTGAACACAATGAACTTATTTTCGAGAAACGAATTGCTGAACATAAATGAAAAAACTAATAATAATTACGATTATATCCTTGACTTTATTCTCTTGTCAACAAATGACTTCATTGCATTCTGACAAAACTCTGACCAAAAAAATAGAAACCAAATTTAAGTCGAAATCAGAAACAATCGACTTAACTAAACTCAACAGTTTTGAATGGAAAGAATTATTAATTCTTGGACCATATTCTATGATTGATAATGTCGAAAAAAAGCTGAATTTAGATTTAGAAAATATTAAAGTAAATGGAATTGAATATATCGATTCTGTAAACCTCCTTGTTTTTATAAAAGATGGAAAATCTATTAAAATTTCAGAAGTTTCGAGAGAAATTGGAGACTTTGTAGATTTAGGAAAGATTATTGAAAAAAGGAACGCAAAATTTATAAAAACAGAAAACGGAAAAAATAAATTAGCTGAATAAAAAACTGCTTACAACACCGTATAAACTTTATTGCTGGTTTTGGCTCACTTGGGAAATTCCTCCGGAATTTCGCCGTTCGTGTTTTATTTACTAAATTCACTGCTTAAACAACGCAACAAAGCTTATACAACAACGTTCGCAGTAATATCCAAGATTATGGAGGAATGTAAAAAATGTAAGAGTAAAAATATAAAAGTGATAACTGATTATGATTATCACAACATTCACGAATGTCAAAATTGCCAGTTTTGGGTTTATCAAAAATTGAACGATTGCTGTAGAGATCCATTTAAAATTGTTGTTATAGATAGAAAAAATGATAGTTTATATTTTATTCGTGAACAATGTTTGAATTGTGGTGGTTGTATAAATAAAAAAAAGCCTTTGAGTAGTAAAAAATTCTCTGACTTAATAAAAGGAGAATTAAATACTGAAAGAGATGAAAAATATAAAAACTTCGTATTTTCTGAAAACAAATCATTATTTAAGTTAAAACAAGAACACTATCGTTACAATACAAAATACGCGAAATATCACAGATACCTTGAAACTAAAGAATGGAAAACAATACGAGACAAAGTTCTGAAAAGAGATGACTCTTTATGTAAGATTTGTAATGTAAAAAAAGCAGATGATGTACATCATTTAACATATGAAAATGTATTTAATGAAAAACTTGAAGACTTAATTAGTGTTTGCAGAAAATGTCATTCTGAAATACATTTTCCCTCATCTTCAGACTTGTGATAATTTTTAGGAAAAGAAAAATCAACTTTAAAATTATAGTTATCAGATAAAACTTCTAATTTTGAAAAATCATTGTCAAAAGCCATTTGCATCCAAAACTCTAAATCCGAAGAAAGTCCTACAAGTTTTGTTGAAATTATATGATTTTGGGTGTCTTTTGTAAATTTGTAAAACTCCTTAATTGAAGGGGTTTTGAAAAATTCTTGATAATTTTTTATTTCATCTTTAGTCATAATATTTGAATTTAAAATTAATAATTTAAAAAAATACTACAGCTAACACCGTATAAACTTTATTGCTGGTTTTGGCTCACTTGGGAAATTCCTCCGGAATTTCGTCGTTCGTACTTTATTTACTAAATTCACTGCGTTAAACAACGCAACAAAGCTGATACAACAACGTTGGCGGTAATTTGAGCATACAAAACATCAAAGAAAGAAATGAACGAATATTTAAAATCATTTAATTTATTTACCGACATAGAGATTAATGATTTTTTGAATTTATCTCAAACTATTTTATTAAAAAAAGGCGATTTATATATTAATAATAATGAAATTTGCGACTCTATAGCTTTTGTCAAAAGTGGAATTTTTCGTTCCTATTATTATTCAAATAATGACGATGAAATCACATATTGTTTCACTTTTCCAAATAAATTATTAATGGCTTATTCTTCATTTATTTCACAAAAAAAATCTGAAGAAAATATTCAAGCTCTGACAGATGCTGAAATAATTTCAATACCAAAAGCAACTTTAGAAGATTTAGCGAAATCAAATAGTAATTGGTTGCGTTTTTTGAAAATTATTGCCGAAAAGGAATATGTTGAATTAGAGAAATGGATATTTAATCATCAAAAAGATAAGGCTCAACAACGCTATTTAGATTTAATTACAACGCAACCGGAATATATCAAAGAGATTCCACTACATTATATAGCTTCTTACCTAGGCGTTACACAACGTCACCTAAGTCGAATAAGAGCTAATATTACGTATTAGACAAATGTCCTCTTCTTAAATCTTTAGTGCTTCATAAATTTGCATATAATTTAAAAACAAATATTATATGAAAACAATAATTTTAATTGGAGCAAACGGAAAAATGGGACAAGCTGCTCTTACGGGTCTAGGAAAACACAAAATTATAACTGCTGGACGTTCTGCTGATAGCTATGACTTTCAAGTAGATATTACAAGCGAAGCATCATTAAGGAAATTATACGAAGATGTTGGTCATTTTGATGCTGTTGTAAACACTGTTGGTGTTTGTGAATATGCAAATTTTACTGAAATGACCGAAGAACAATGGATGAGTACTATTTTAAGTAAAATGATGGGACAAATAAACATTGTACGTATTGGTCAAGAATATATTGCAGATAAGGGGTCATTTACTTTAATAACAGGAATTTTAAATACGAAGCCTATACCTTTTGCAATTGCTGATGCTACTACTAGTGGCGCTATTGATACATTTGTTAAATGTGTTGCTTTTGAAATGCCAAGAGGAATCCGAGTAAACTCAATAAACCCAACTGTTTTAGAAGAGGCTTGGGATGTTTATGGTGAAATGATGCCAGGTTTTGAGCCAGTTCCTGGTAGATTAGTTGGTAAAGCTTTTGAACGTTCGGTTGATGGATTTATTACGGGTCAAGTAATTTTTGTAGATGCATAAATAAAAACTACCGCCAACACCATATATAATTTATTGCTAAGTCCTCACCTATTTACGAAAGTTTGTGAGGGCTTTTTATTTAGTTATTATTTACTAAATTAGTTGCTTGATACACGCAACAAACCATAACACAACAACGTCAGCTTTAATACTGATTAAAATTTAAAACAAAAATTATGAACTCTTTTTTATTTATTGGAGCTTGGCAACTAATTATAATATTTATCGTCTTATTTCTTGGAATTTTACCAACAATAATTGCCCTTGTAGATATTTTAAAGAATGAGTTTAAAGGAAATAATAAAATCGTTTGGGTACTAGTTGTTTTATTTGCTAACTTTTTTGGTGCTATTTTATATTTCTTAATTGGTAGAGAACAAAAAATAATGATAGAGAAATCATAAATCAGGTTTAAGTAAGTTTACGGAAACGAAAACTGAAGTAAAAACGTGTAATCTCACTTCACTAACTAAGAAAAAAACATAATACTAAAATATTATTGTCTATTAATTAGGTATAAAGATTATAGATAAAAAACTATATTTGTTATCACTGATAGCGCTCGTTTGTAACGAGTACCAGAATGAAATAACCAGCAATACTTGTACTCGTTTGTAACGAGCAATAGCAAGTTAGACTTTACAGAAAATAAATGAATATTCTAGAAAACACATCCTTAAAAAATTATAACACGTTTGGCATTTCTGTTAATGCCAAACGTTTTATTTCTATTGATTCTGTATATCAATTACAACAACTTTTAAAAGTTGAAAAAGACCTTTTTTTAATTTCTGGAGGAAGCAATATGTTGCTGACAAAAGATATAGAAAAATTAGTGGTACACATAGATATTAAAGGTATTTCTATTGATAACGAAGATGAAAACGCTGCTTATATTACTGTAAATGCTGGCGAAAATTGGCATGATTTTGTATTCTGGTGTGTTTCTGAAAATTATGGGGGAATAGAAAACTTATCTTTGATTCCGGGGAATGTGGGCACTTGCCCTATTCAGAATATTGGAGCTTATGGTGTAGAAGTAAAAGACACTATTACAAAAGTAGAAGCACTAGATATTGAAACGGGTAAATTGATTCAGTTTTCTAATGAAGATTGTAATTTTGGATACAGGAATTCTATTTTTAAAAATGAAGTAAAAGGAAAATACATTATTACTTCGGTGAGTTTTAAGCTGACAAAAACCAACCATCATTTAAACTCTTCTTATGGCGCTATTAATACAGAGTTAACGACTAAGAACATTACAAAACCAACTTTAAAAGACATTTCTGAGGCTGTAATTTCCATTCGAAAATCCAAGCTTCCAGATCCTAAAGAAATAGGAAATAGCGGTAGTTTTTTTAAAAACCCTGTAATTGCTACCACTCAGTTTTTAGAATTACAAAAGGATTTCCCAACCATACCTAGTTATAAAATATCTGATACTGAAGTGAAAGTTCCTGCAGGTTGGTTAATAGAGCAAGCTGGTTTTAAAGGGAAACGTTTTGGTAATTACGGAGTGCATGAAAAACAGGCTTTGGTCTTGGTAAACTACGGCAATGCTACTGGGAACGAAATTTATCAGCTTGCTGAAAAAATAAAAGAAACCATCTTTAATAAATTCGGAATTCCTTTAGAAATTGAAGTGAATATTATTTAAAAAAACAGCGCTACTATATACTAATGATGTCTACCCTAAAAAGGATTTTTAACAATCTTCATTTATTTTAAATTCCCGCATTAGCGGAAATAAGAATCTTTAAAATAGAAATGAAGTTATTTTTAATCGGCTTTTAACTAATTAATTTTTGGGTAAAACAGCCATCTTTTAAGGTAATATTAAAGAAGTACTTGTCACCTTTTTTTTGAAAATTTATACGCTAATTAGCATTCTAATTTATACGATGAATTATTCAAATATTTTCAAGATGAAAACAAAACTTTTATTAAGTATTTTTTTAGGTTCTTTGATGCTCTCCTTTTCGGGGTTTGCTCAAAAGAAAAAGCAACCCAATGTTTTATTTATTGCTGTTGATGATTTAAGGGCAGAATTAGGAACCTATGGTTCTGAAGTGGTATTATCGCCTAATATAGATAAGTTGGCAAGTGTTGGTGTTCAATTTAATAAAGCGTACGTACAACAAGCCATTTGCGGACCTTCTCGTGCAAGTATTCTAACCGGTTCTAGACCAGAAACAATTAATGTTATTGATTTGTTTCAAGATTTTAGAGCCAACAGACCAAGTATTGTTACGTTACCTCAGCATTTTAAAGAAAATGGATACGAAACGGTCTATGCCGGTAAAGTATTTCATGGGCAATATACAGACAATGAAATGTCTTGGACTAGAAAACCTGTGAAAGTAAAATTGAACTCAAATGTGCCAAAAACAGCTGGTGGATATGCACTTGCTGAAAGCCAATTAATGTATCAAGAAAACAAAAAGGCTTTAGAGGATAAATACGGAGAAAAACTGATTCGTGAAAACTGGTTAGACAAAGGTCCTGCTTTAGAATCTGCAGATGTACCCGATGAAACTTATGAGGACGGATACAATACGCTTTCTGCCATTGCTACCTTAAATGAAATGGTTGAAAATGATAAGCCTTGGTTTCTTGCTTTAGGTTTTAAAAAACCACATTTAGATTGGATTGCTCCAAAAAAATATTGGGATTTATATGATGAAACAAAAATACCAATTGCAACGCAAGTAAATCCACCAAAGGACGGTGCTGCAATGGGCTTGTCTGAATCTTTAGAGTTACGTGTTTCTGCAGACATGCCTAAAACAGGTAAATTTAATACGGAATTACAACAAAAATTACGTCATGGATATTATGCATGTATTAGTTATATAGATGCTCAAGTTGGTAAAATGATTCAGGCTTTAAAGGATTCTGGAGAATATGAAAATACCATTATTGTTTTTTGGTCTGATCACGGATTCAACCTTGGAGAAATGGGATATTGGGGAAAAGCAACCAATTATGAAATAGCAACCAGAGTGCCTTTTATTATTACTGCTCCCGGAATTACAGATAAAACAAAAGGGCAAAAAACAGACGCATTGGTAGAGTTATTAGATTTATATCCTACTTTATGTGATTTAACTGGTTTAGAAACACCTAGTAATTTAGAAGGTAAAAGTTTAGTGCCTATTTTACAAAATCCTAGTATGAAATCTCAAAAACCTGCTTTTAGTTTATTTCCTACTCCAGCATTAAGAGAGTGGGCAGCAAGACCTTTTACTCCGCCTTTTAGAACTACTTTTTTTAAGCCTCTAATCTTAAAAATTGAAAATAAAATTAAAGCTCAAATGGGTGATAAATGGAATAGAAGAACCTACGAGCAGTTTGTTATGGGCTATGCCATGAGAACAGACGATTATAGAATTGTAATATGGAAAGACAGAAGAAAACCTAAAGAAACACCTTTATTTATTGAACTTTATGACCATATAAACGATCCAAATGAAACGGTGAATATTGCCGCTGAAAACCCAGAAAAGGTAAAAGAATTAGTAACTCAATTTAATGAGACTTACTAAAACCTAATTTGCATTATAAAAAAGTCTGAAGTTTATATAAAATAACTTCAGACTTTTTTTTTGCTATAAACTTATTGGCTTACTAAAAAAATTATTAAAATGACATGTTTTACCTGAGCACTTTGTAATTGCTCAGCAAAAGCTTTGTCTAAGATTTTATTTTTGTTACTGAATGTCCTTCGACAAGCTCAGGAAGACATTTAGATTTTCAATTGTTCTAGCGTCATAATAAAATAGAAGTTCCCTTAAAAGTAGATTTTTTCATCAATCTAAATTTATTTCAGATTCTTATGAATATTTAATTTCAGTAAGTGCAGATGCTGAAACAAGTTCAGCATGACAAGGTTTATTTCTTTTTAGAGAACCACTATCTGTTAAAAGCTTATTTTATTTTAACTTTCTAATTTTAAGATCTTAATATCAGCAATTAATTGTTTTACAGAATTTTTATTCAAGCCATTATAAATACCCCTAATGTGTTTATTCTTATCGATAAGAATAAAATTTTCTGTGTGTAGAAAATCATCAATTCCTTTTGGTTTACCTAAATCTTCCTCCACAAAATAAGACTTTCTTCCTAAATCGTAAATTTCTTTTTTATCACCAGTAACCAAATGCCAATTTTGACCTATATTTTTATCTAAAGCATATTTTTTTAACTGAGCTACAGAATCTATAGAAGGCGTTACGGAATGCGAAAGCATTAAAATTTCATCATCATTTTTAAAAGCCTCCTGAACAAGAATCATGTTATCGGTCATCATCGGACAAATACCAGGACACGTTGTAAAGAAAAAATCTGTTACATAAATTTTATTATCAAATGTTTGTTGACTGATATTCTCCCCATCTTGGTTTGTTAAACTAAAATCTGGAATGGTATGAAAAGTATTTAAAGCATCGCTTTTAGCATCGATCCACTTAGGAGTAAAAGATGCTTCATTATAATAAGGTAATACATCAACTTTACTTGCTATTTCTTTATGATCTGTTTTTTTACAACTAAACAAAAGACATATACCTATTAGTAAAAAACTATAATTCTTTATTTTCTTCAATTTTTTCATCTTTTAATTGATAACATAAATTTGCACGCTTCATCCCAAAAGTTCTGCCATTTTTAGCTTCATAATTTACATAGATCTTACCGTTTTGTAACCAAGCTCTTTGCAAACCATTTTCATTTCCTTTTAACAAATTTCTTTCTTTAGACATTACTCCATCAGCATACCATTGTCGTTCTATTCCTTCTAATTTCCCTTTTTTGTAGGTTGCCTCATAAGCCAAAGTACTGTTTAACCACCAAGATTTGTAACTGCCCTCCATAACATTTTGGTTGTAATGCGATGTTACCTTTAAAACTCCGTTTTTAAACCAAACGTTATAAACGCCTTCTTTTTTACCATTATAAAAACCTGTCTTTTCCTTTAAGGAATCATTGGAATGATATTTAACTGCAAACCCATTAAAAAGTTTGTTTTTATAATACCAATTCCCTTCGTTACCATTTAACACCAAACTGTCTTTATGAACTGTAACAGTACTATCAATAGTTCTAATTTTAATAGCAGTATTTTTCTTTTTATTATTGGTTGAAGAATTACAACCAATAATAAAAATTGAAAAAAGGAAAAAAAAGAATCTTGTTAATTTCATATTAGTAACCTTGATAAGGACCTGTAAAAGCAATATAAGAACCTGTTGTAGAATACAATTCGTTTATTATATGATAATGATATTCTTCTATTCCATCAGAATGTTGAGTTACAGAAGTATGTCCCCCAGAAGTATCTAAATCCGTTGGATAAGTATCTGTTGAATTACATTTTCTTCCATATAAGAATACACCATCTAATAAAATACCTACTAGATTTTTATCATCGTTTGTAAATGCTTTTGGTTCTAAATGATAATGATATACTCCTGGCCCAATATGTGCTCCTGTCCAATCTAAACTTGCAGCAGCTTCATCCAATGCCCCATTTCCTTCTTGATCATTAAAAATAGATGCACCACTTACCGCAACACCAATCGTATTTAATTGTGTACTTACCGTACTACCCGTTAAATTTGGAGTAGCATCTACAGTAATGGTAACTGCGTTATTATTACTAGACATTATAGAAGGAGTTGTAGCTACATCAGATTCTTCCAGATATAAGTCGCTATCTTCTCCCCAATATACGCTTTCATGGTTTGGTAAACCTGTGGTTTCTATAGTTACCGTTGTACCTCCATTAGATAAATAAATATCGGTTGCAGCGGTATTAAACTCTGCATACGCTGCATGTAATTCTGTTATAACAACATCATCTACGTCAGTGTCTGTACTTAAATCCGATTCACTATCAGACGTACAAGAAACAAATACTGAAAAAAATAGTACTATAAGTGATGTGGTTTTGATAAATTGGTTTTTCATTTTTTATTGGGTTATATTTTAGTTTATATAATCTTTAGATGTGGTTTCTAAAAAAAACTTGCGGTTTCAGCTTATTATTTTAAATTATCTTCTATTGCGTTTTGGTAAACTCTCTAATTCGTCTTTAGAAATAAAGCCATCTTTATTGATGTCTCTTTTAGAAAACTGTTCTTTTAATGGACCTTTTACTTCGGTTTTAGATAATTTACCGTCTTTGTCTGTATCCATCATTTCTAATAATTCACTAAAGTTTTTTCGTGCGCCACCATTTCCTACGTTATTTCCATCTCTAGGTGCTCCTCTGCGCTCTTCTTGCACTACCTCTCCCATTAAACATCTGCTTACATAAGGGAATTCATTTGTAACTAAATACATGTATTTTCCTTCTATTGAAATACCGTTACATTCATCTAAATCTCCAGATCCTGCAACATATTCAAAGTCAGAACCAAAAGCTCCATCATGATTGTCATTAACCTTAATTTCTATGGTTTCTCTTGGATTTTCATACACACAATCTTCTCCATCTCGTGTACCATCTAATAATTTATAACTCGGTTTATAAGCGTTACTTTTAGAATAATACATTGGAAAACCATCGTGAGCAAAACCAACATGCACCAAGTCTTTTCCTGTATCAAATTTTTCAATAACAGAAGTAGGTGTGCCATGATAATGATACGCTCCATTTGGCTGTACGTGGGCATGATTAAAATCTAGACCTAAGTCTATAATATCTTGAAAAGCCTCTACTCTATAATTCTCTCCTGTTTCACAGACTACAACTTCTGCAGTTCCTGGTTCAAATTTTACACCATTTAAAGCAACTCCAGGTTCTCTAACCCAAGTAGGGTTTCCTGTATATTTAGGTACTGTAGAAAATGTATAGGTTCTGTTTTGTGCAGAAATTGTATTCGGATTTCCTTTTCTTGGAAAATCTCCTGTTTTATGATTTGGCAACGCATTTGTAACCATTTTTCTCTCTTCTGCATGAACGGTTACCATTGTTTTTGTTCCGTAACCTGCATCTTCTAGACTATAGGAATCAAAATAATTGGTATTAGAATGTGTATGTGCTTCTGTTTCCCCAATATGTGTATGGCTATGCGAATTGGATTTACTTTTACATCCTATTAAAAGTAAAGTCGCTATAATTGGTATAAAATATTTACTATTCATTATTATAATGTTTTATAAAAGTTTAGATGTGTTTAATTTAAAAAACTTGTGTTCGTAATTTAAATTCCATTAAAAAGCCCCGAAATTTCTTACGAGGCTATTAATTAATCAAATTCAAAAACTATTTTATTCACCTAAATAACTTGATACAGCTGCATTTCTTGAAGTTACATGAGTTTTTAATGTGTTAACAGCTGGTTGAAAATCTGAACCACTATTTAAAAAACTATAACCATCAATTTCTGTAGTTGCATAATCTTCGATTAAAGAAGCATAACTTGTATATAATGCTTGCATTGTAGTTTCATTAAATGCTCCTTCCGCTGCTTCTTTTACATACGCATCGTATTTTGCTTTATAAACATCATCTTGATATAAATACCCAATTAATGGCCAACTCGAAGCACTTAATTCAGAGAAGTTTAAAGACAACGCTCCTTGCTGATTTCCTGTTTGTAACGCTTCGTTATTGTCCCAAGGAATCCAAGTTAATTTATTGGTATCCGGATTGTTGTACAAGAAATAATTATGCGTCATTCTACCGTATGTATCCCAATTCTGAATTACGGTATTTACCGCTAAATATTTTAAAAAGACATCGGTATCTAAAACGGCGTCTAAATTTGTTCTCCAAGTTGCCGCATCAGTAGTTCTAGTTCCGTCATGTAAAATGGTTAATAGACTCTGTACATCAGAAAAATCTGCTTCATCTTCATTATTTTTCTTCACATATTCATCTTCATCAAAAGTACCATTTGCAAAAGAAGCTGCATCACCATCTGGTTTGTATAAGTTTCCTTCATCCGAAGAAAATTGATCCTCTAAAACCGTATCATCAACTTCTTCAACTAAGGTATAAACTCCGAAATATTCTGGCCCGTCTCCATGATCTACATAAAGTGCATAAAAGGCCGTATGAGACGCTGCCAAACCAGCGCTTCTAAAGACATCTGTGGCTACCTTTTCTCTCAACATAGATTTATCATTATAATTATTTTTAAGACTTAATTTTTTAAATCCATAAAAACGTTGATTCTTTATTTGAGGATAATCATCTTCAAACTCATCAAAATCTAATTTGAATGAAAGCTTTAAAATACCTGACTCCCAGCTAGATTTTAAACTAGAATTTCCTTTAAAACGCAATCCTACACGATACCATTCTTTGCCTTCATAAAAAACTTCTCCTGGCACAAAAATAGGATCTTCATCTATATCTACTGTAGTTCCACCAAATCCTCCTCCACCGGGTCCGTTTGATGTTCCTCCAAAAGTTCCATAAAGATTTGTCATATCTGTTAACATGGTTTGCCAGCGTTCTTCAGAAATTACAAAGTCTAATCTTTTTATTGCATTGTCTTCAAAAACTTCATCAAAATCTGGGTCTGCATCTTTACTATGCGTATCGCTGGTCCAATCTATTGCTTCAAAATCTGTATCGTCTATTACTACTGCAACTTCTTCATCTTCGTCTTCAACTGTAGCGACATCTGAAATATCATCACTAGTACACGAAAAAATAATGAATAACATACATAGTGAAAGTAGTTGGGTTTTATAATTTTTCATAATTATCTGTTTATTTTTCTCGTATTAGTTTCTTGGTCTTTCTTTTCTCTCTGGTTTTGGAGCATTTTTTATTTCTTTTTCTGATAAAAAACCATCTTCGTCTGTATCTATTTTTTTGAAATCTTTAGCCAATGGTCCTTTAACTTCTTTTAAAGAAATTTTACCATCTTCATTTGTATCTAATTCTTTTAAGAGTTGCTTAAAGGTTGGAGGACCTTTTGGTTTGTCATCAGAATTATTTCCTTGTGCAAAAGTTGACGCTGATAGCCCTAAAGAAACAATTAGTACTGCTAAAATTTTATTTGTTGATTTTCTCATGATAAATGTATTTATTAAGTTTATAAAAGTTTAGATGCTACTCTTTTTTAAAACTTGCGCACGTTAACTTTACTTTAACAAAAAACCTTATTTCTAGAAGAAATAAGGTTTTAATAAATAGCGAATACATATTATCTTGGTGGTGGTGGTGGCATGCCTTCATTTCTTGGAGGAGGCATTCTTCCATCATTTGGAGGTCTTCTTTCTCCACCTCTTATTGCTTGCTTAATAATTTTATCAAACTTTTTAGCTTGTTCTGCCGTACATAGTCTTCTTACTTTTTTAAAAAAAGAAAAAACTTGAGCATCTTTTTTAGCTTCTAAAAGTCCTATTTTAACAGTTAATGAATCTACATTAAAGTCTTCATTATTAAAAGAACTAAACAAAATATCTTTTTGATCTTTGATCGTTTCTTCAAAATGAATCATTAAATTTCTATGTTCTTCATCTAAGACTTGAAATGCTTCTTTTTGATCCTCTGAAAATTGTAATTGCTCCGTTAAGAAATTATTACTAGGATTGTTTCTTAGGTTTTCATGTGGTTTTTTTACCAACATAAATATTAATACTCCATTCAAAATAATTAATAAAAACAGAAAAATAGGAAGTAATTTTGATTTCATCTTTTTTAATTTAAAATAGAACTACTGTCTGATTGTAAAGAATATTCTTGTGCAAAAACCTCTATATCTGATGTTGAGCTATCACTTTCACCTGAATTGTTAAAAGCGTAAAAGATAGTTCCGAAATTTAACAACAAGACAATACTTAAAGTTGCTAATTGTAACTGAGGTGTAAACCAAGCAAAAATAGGTTTCTTTTCTTCTTTTTCTGCATTTAATTTTTGCAATACTTTATGCTTAAAAAAGTGATTTACTTCTACTTTTTCGATCGTATTTAATACTTTAAAAGTGTCTTCTACCTCTTGATTTATGTGTTTTGTACTTTTCATTTTTTTTAATCTTTAAACAATCACTATCTATTTAGATGCAATAATTTATAAAAACTTGCGAAGCCTTAGGCTTTTTTTTCTCGATAATTTTAGAGTGATTAATCCGTTAATTATAAACCTCAATTTACCGTTATAACTTATAGTTAAGAGCTTTCATTTTTATAAAAATTTTCTAATTTTTCCTGCAATCCTTTTTTAGCTCTAAACATTAAAGATTCTACAGAAGACAAGCTTTTACCTGTAATATCTACAATTTCTTGATAGCTTTTATCATCTATCTTTGCCAATGTAAAAACGACTCTTTGTGCTTCTGGCAAAGTGTTTATCGCCTTAAAAATAATTGCTGATTTTTCTTTATTCTCTAATAAAATTCCCGGGTGATTTACTTCTGTAAAATAACTTGTCTTATCTAAAGGAATTTCATTACCTAAGATTGTTTGCATAAATGCAAATCTCTTTTTTGTATTCTTTTTTCGGATAAATTCTAGACACTTATTTGTGGCTACCTTATAAATCCAGGTAGATAGTTTAGAATCTCCCTTAAATTTAGATACCGACTTAAAAACTTCTAAAAAAACTTCTTGAGCAACATCTTCTGCATCCTCTCTATTAGGAATAAAGGAGATACAGGTACCAAAAACTTTCTGCTGATAATCATCTAAAAGTTGACTAAAAGCTGCTTGTTTTCCGGCTTGTAATTGGTTTATAAAGTTTTCTTCGCTCAAGGAGTAATTAAATAAAAAGTAAACATACAAAAAAAGACTGCTTTTTAAAACAGTCTTTTCTAAATATATGTAATTATAAATTATTTGGTCATGGTAACAACACGTTGTGGTAACGGAGCTTCGTAACCTGCATTTCCTAAAGCTTCTACAATTCTCTGTCTAGTATCCCAAAAAACCTCCCAATAATTCTCGCAATTCGCATATGGTAAAGCCAATAACTCAACACTATTTTGTCCTAAATTATTAACAGCAACTCTTGGAGCACTTGCGCCTTCTTGTAAAACATGGTTGTCTTTTAAAAGAACATCCAATACAATTTGTTTTGCCTTCTCAATATCCGATCCATATCTAATTGCAAAAGGCATATCGATACGTAAATTTCCTATTTTAGTTAAATTGGTAATCTTATTAGAAGTTATGGCAGAATTTGGTATAATTTCAGTTTCATTCTGAAACGTTTCTATAACGGTAACAAACACAGATATTTCTTTTACAAAACCAAAAGCTCCGTTTGTTTTAATTAAATCTCCTACTTTAAAAGGCTTAAAAACAAGTAACATAATACCTGAAGCTATATGCCCTAAAGAACCATTAAAAGCAGCACCAATTGCCAAACCTACACCTGCCATTAATGCTGCAAAAGAGGCCATTGGTAAACCAACAATACCTGCAATAGAGATAATTAATAGTAATTTTAAAATAAAACCAATACTGGTTAATAAAAAAGGTTGTAAAGTTTCATCAAGTTTTGTTTTTTCAAACCCTTTAGAAACTCCTTTCATAATCATTCGAATAATCCAAAGACCAATTATTAATGCTGCAAAAGCACCAATTAATTGAAGTCCCCAATTTCCTAAACCAGCAGAAATTGTATTGTAAAAGTTTTGTAAAGATTGTGTAATTGTATCCATAATTTTATGTTAAAGTTGTTAATTATATTCAAAATTATGACACCTAATTTCTTAGAAAGTCACTATATAAATATTCTATATTGTTTTTTAAGACCGGTTAAGAATTCGTATCTTTGTAGATCAAATTTTTATTATGAAATTATTATTTCTTACTTTAGGTTTATTAGCACTTGCAGTGGCAGGAATCGCTATAAAAATATGGGCAAAAAAAGATGGTAAATTTGCAGGTACTTGTGCAAGCCAAAACCCAATGTTAAACAAATCAGGAGAGTCTTGTGGTTTTTGTGGAAAAACTCCAGACCAATTTGATACTTGTGAAGACACCGAACATAACTAACTCTCTTTTTTAAATGATATTATCTGTACTCTTCTACTCTTTTGTAGTATTTACAGCAATACAAATTATTTATTATCTAATTTTTTCTTCTTTCTTATTCAAAAAAAAAACGGATAGAAAAAATGCCTTAGATATTCCTATAACTGTAATTGTATGTGCCAAAAATGAAGCTAAAAACTTACAAGATTTTTTACCATCTATATTAAATCAAGATTATTCAAATTTTGATATTGTTTTAATAAACGATGCTTCTTCAGACGAAACATTAGAGGTAATGGAATCTTTTGAAAAAGAACATTCTAATATTAAATTAATTAATGTTGAGAACATAGAGGCTTTTTGGGGAAATAAAAAATACGCGTTAACACTAGGAATAAAAGGTGCAAAAAATGATCATCTCTTGTTTACAGATGCTGATTGTAAACCAGTATCTAAACATTGGATTTCTGAAATGGCTCAAAATTTCAATGAAGAAAAAACCATTGTTTTAGGGTATGGAAAATACAAGAAAGAAAAATTATTAGTAAACTTATTTGTACGATTCGAGACTTTATTAACGGCTATTCAATATTTTAGTTATGCAAAACTGGGATCACCGTATATGGGAGTTGGTCGTAATTTAGCATATCATAGATCTGAATTTTTTAATGTAAAAGGTTTTATAAATCATATTCATATAAAATCTGGTGATGATGATTTATTTATTCAAGATGCTGCAAACAAAGAAAATACTACATTTTCCATCTCTAAAAAAAGTTTTACAGAATCTATTGCTCCCAAAAGTTTTAAAGAATGGTTTCAACAAAAAAGGAGACATATATCTACAGCAAAATACTATAAACCAAAACATAAATTCTTTTTAGGCTTATTCTTTGTTTCTAAAGTATTGTTTTATCTTTTGGCTATTCCGTTATTTTTCCTTTATTCCTGGGAACCTGTTTTAGCAATATTTTTAACGTATTATATAGTGCAATTCATTGTTATCGGTTTTTCTGCTAAAAAATTAAAAGAACCAATCATCACTTATGTATTGCCATTTTTAGAAATAGGACTACTAATATTTCACTTTTCAATATTTATCACTAATTTGTCGTCAAAACCAAATCATTGGAAATAGACAATACTAAACTTGCAATCAATATTACAAAGGCTAAAAGCGGAAATCAATCTGCATTTAGATTCTTATTGGACACCTATTGGTCTGCTGTTTATAATTATCAATTAAAGAGAACACAAAGCGAAAACGAAGCAGAAGACATTACTATACAAACGTTTTCTAAAGCTTTTGATAAAATTAATACTTTTGATGAACAGTATGTTTTTAAGACTTGGTTAATAACCATTTCTAAGAATGTTCATATCGATTTAGTACGAAAGAAAAATATTTCTATCGCTACAAATACCTCTAAAGAACAAGAAGAAAAAGCGTATTTAGTAGTCGATGAAAGCCCTACTCCTGAAGATAAAATTATTACAGAACAAAACTTAGCGAAGTTGTTGAGGGACATTAAAAAATTAAAACCTAAATATCAAGAAGTAATTCAGTTACGTTATTTTCAGGAATTATCATATAAAGAAATTTCCGAGCAAATTAACGAACCTATGAATAACGTAAAAGTAAAGTTGTTAAGAGCTAAAAAATTGTTAGCAGAGATTATTAAAAAATCTTAAACTATATACCAATGTTTTTGTAATTAATTCTTTATTTTTATAAAAAAACTTGTAATGACAACAAAACAGAAAAAGAACTCCATCTCTAAAAAAGACAAGAATAACTTAAGAATAACTACTTTAATTGCTGTAGTTTCTTTTATTATTTTTAAAGCTATAATTTCTGATTGGGAACATTTTAAGGCGGGTTTAACCGGGCATTTTTAGAAGAAAATTCAACATCTCATTATTTCTTATAAAACAAGTTTAATACTTCAATTTAGAACCCTACTTTTTTATTTTTTCCTTTGTATCTTTGTTTTTCAAATTCAATAGAAAATGGCAATAGAATCTGTAATACTTCCTGAGAAAGTTAAAAAACCAAAATGGTTACGTGTAAAATTACCTGTTGGTAAAAAATACACGGAGCTAAGAACTTTGGTAGATAAATATAAACTGAATACTATTTGTACTAGTGGAAGCTGCCCAAACATGGGAGAATGTTGGGGAGAAGGAACTGCTACATTTATGATTTTAGGAAATACCTGTACACGTTCTTGTGGTTTTTGTGGTGTAAAAACCGGAAGACCAGATACTGTAGAATGGGATGAACCAGAAAAAGTGGCACGTTCTATAAAATTAATGAGCATTAAACACGCCGTAATTACTTCTGTAGATAGAGATGATTTAAAAGATGGTGGTTCTATTATTTGGGCAGAAACTGTGGATGCAATCCGTAGAGCAAACCCAAATACAACTTTAGAAACTTTAATTCCAGATTTTCAAGGAAACACAAAACAGTTAGACAGAGTTATAGAAGTACACCCAGAAGTAGTTTCTCATAATATGGAAACCGTTAGAAGGTTGACTCGTGAAGTTAGAATACAAGCAAAATACGATAGAAGTTTAGGTGTTTTAAAATACTTAAAAGAAAACGGAATGCGAACTAAAACTGGTTTAATGCTAGGTTTAGGAGAAAAGGAAGAAGAAGTTATACAAACCATGAAAGATTTACGTGCAGTAAATTGTGATATTATTACGATTGGTCAGTATTTACAACCTACAAAAAAGCATTTACCGGTTAAAGAATTTATCACTCCAGATCAGTTTAAAAAATACGAAACATTAGGTTTAGAAATGGGCTTTATGTATGTAGAAAGCGGTGCTTTAGTGCGTTCTTCTTACAAGGCACATAAACACGCTGTATAAATATTTTTAAGTTGATAATAGATTATCATAAACACTTATATTTTTACATCAAAAACGAATAAAATTTAACGATTCTCAATTGAGAGTCGTTTTTTTATTAAATTAATATAAAAATTAGATTTAATTAACATATTCTCAAATAATATACTATTTTTGCACCGTGTTTGAAAAAGCACTATTGAAAGCAACTTTGTAAACTGTTTTTGAGATAAATATTTGAATTAGTAAGTAAAAAAAACCATCTCAAATGAGATGGTTTTTTTATGAAAATTAATAAAAGTAATTTTTAAATTACCTTAATACAGCTTCTAAATTCTTTTCGAATGATTGCTGTAATTTTTGCATTATTTTATCTATTTGTTTGTCTGCTAAAGTTTTTGTTTCATCTTGTAATAAGAAACTAACTGCATACGATTTTTTTCCTTCTGGTAATTTATCACCTTCGTAAACATCAAATAAATCAACCTCTTTTAGTAGCTTTTTTTCAGCTTGAAAAGCTAAATTGTATACTTCGTTAAAAGAAACTTTAGAATCTAATAATAAGGCTAAATCACGTTTTACAATTGGGAATTTAGATAACTCACTTACTTTAATATTCTTATTTCCTACTAATTTTAAAATAGTATCCCAATTAAAATCAGCAAATAAAACCTCTTGCTTAATTCCGAATTCTTTTAATAAAGAAGCTTTCACAACTCCAAATTCTACTAATTTTATTTTTCCTAAACCAAAAGAAATTCCTTCAGAAAAAACATCTTGTTTAGATGGTGAAGATTTTACTTTATCTATTCCTAATCTACTTAATAAAGAAGTAATAACACCTTTTAAGTAAAAGAAATCAGTTGATTTACTAGCAACACTCCAACTTTCTTTAGTTCTGTTACCAGTAACAAAAAGCGTTAAATGTTTGTTTTCTTCGTATTTATCGTTGTACTTATGGTATGTTTTACCAAACTCATAAAACTGTAATGAGTTGTTTTTTCTATTGATATTATATGCAACAGATTCTAAACCACTAAACAATAAAGATTGACGTAGCACTTTTAAATCGTTACTTAACGGATTTAACATTTCTACATTTGCCTCTTCACTAATATTCTCAGACAAAGTGCTGTACTCTGGCTTTGTTAAAGAATTTGCCATAGTTTCGTTAAAACCTAAAGCACTTAATTGGTTTGCAATAACGTTTTCTATCTTAGTTTCTTTATTAGAATCAAAAGAAATTGAAGTATTTAGTTTGTGAGAAAACTCAATATTATTGTAACCGTATACTCTTAAAATTTCTTCAATAATATCTGCTTCACGCTGTACATCTGTTCTGTAAGAAGGTATCGTTAAACCAAGACCACCGTTAGTTACACTGTTTATTTTAATTTCTAAAGAAGCTAAAATATTTTTAATGGTTTCTTTCGGAATCTCTTGTCCTATTAATCTATACACATGTTCAAAAGACAAAAACACTTGAAAATCTTCTATCTTAACAGGATAAAAATCAGAAACATCTGAAGCTAATTTACCACCTGCATATTCTTCAATTAACAATGCTGCTCTTTTTAAAGCGTATTCTGTTGTATTTATATCTATACCACGCTCAAAACGGAAAGATGCATCTGTATTTAATGCATGTCTTTTGGCTGTTTTACGAACACTAACCGGATTAAAATAAGCACTTTCTAAAAATATAGATTTTGTATATTTTGTAACTCCAGAATGTAAACCTCCAAAAACACCTGCAATACAAAGCGGATTAGAATCTCCATCACAAATCATGATATCTTCGGATGACAATTCTCTTTCAACTTCATCTAAAGTGGTAAACTTTGTCCCTTCTTCTAATGTTTTTACAAGTATTTTATTTCCTTTTATTTTCTGCGCATCAAAGGCGTGTAAAGGCTGTCCTAATTCATGTAAAACATAATTTGTAATATCTACAATATTATTTTTAGGTGTTAAGCCAATTGCTTTTAACCTATTTTGTATCCATTCTGGCGAATCTTTAACTTCTATATCTGTAATCGTAATACCACAATAACGAGGAGTCGCTTCTTTGCTTTCTACTTCTACATCTACACGTAACGTTCTTTCATCTACATGAAAATTACTTACAGAAGGAGATATCAATTCTAATTTAATATCTTGTTGAATTAAACCTGCACGTAAATCTCTTGCAACACCAAAATGGCTCATTGCATCAGATCTATTAGGCGTTAACCCAATTTCGAAAACATGATCTGTTTCTATTTTAAAAACTTCTGCAACTGGTGTACCCGCTTTTAGTTTTTTATCTAAGACTAAAATTCCGTCATGACCTTTACCTAAACCTAATTCGTCTTCAGCACAAATCATTCCATGACTCTCCTCTCCTCTTATCTTACCTTTTTTTATTTTAAAGCCGTCACCCTTCTCGTCATATAAAGTAGTTCCAATAGTTGCAACTGGTACTTTTTGTCCTGCAGCAACATTAGGGGCACCACACACAATTTGTACGGGATTTTCTAGACCTAAATCTACTGTAGTTACTTTAAGACGATCTGCGTTAGGATGCTGTATACAAGTTAAAACCTTACCAACAACAATTCCTTTTAAACTTCCTTTTATAGATTCTTTGGTGTCAATTCCTTCCACCTCTAAACCTAAATCAGTTAACAATTCTCCTGTTTTAACAGGCTCCCAATCTATCTGCAAAAATTGTTGTAACCAATTGTATGATATTTTCATATTATTTTTTTCCGGGTTTGTTAACTGCAAATTTACTTAAAATCTACTTTTTATCATCCTTTTTAATTCTAAAAAGCAAGTTTATTTTTAATATTTCTAAAATAAATTCTGATGCGTCTTTAAATCTGAATAATGTTGTAGGAAACACTGAATTATCAACTACTTTCTAGCAAATATTTTATTTCTGAAGAGCACCAATTATAGCCTCTTTTTTTAGTTTAAGATCTGTAATTAAAAAAAATGCTACTTCTAAAGTTTAAATGTATTTTGATTACATTTTTTTATTAAAAACAAAAAATTAGTGCGTGAAAAAAGTTAGAATAACTTAATTACACCACTAATTATGTATTTACAAAACTGGTTTGTAATATTTTAAATTGAAGAATTTATTACATGTATTTTAATCCGATAATTATCGAAAAATAAAGTAAAGATGTTGTCTAATTTTATTGAAATATTTTTTGATCTACCTTCTTAAAAAAGTAGTAATAAATATTAGCAAAAGTGACACCTACTAAAGCGCCTACAATAATATCTAGAGGAAAGTGTACTCCTAAATACAACCTACTATAAGCGAAAATTAATGGCCAAAATAAAACAAAGTAAATGTACTTGTATTTATCTCTTAAAAGTAATACTACAAAAACAGAGAAAAATGTTGATGTAGAAGCATGACCAGAGGTAAAACTAAAACTTTGAGGCGTAATTAGCGTTCTTAATAAGTGCTTTATTTCTGGATCGTTATTAGGACGTAAACGTTGAACAGAATTTTTTATTAGGTTGGTAAATTGGTCTGAAAATGCCACCAATAAAATCATGGTAAGAATCATAAATCCACCTTGTTTCCAACCATAAGCTTTAATGGTTAAATAAAAGATAAGAATAAACAATGGGCTCCAATAAAGTTGATTGGTAATTACCAACCAAAACGGATCCCATTGCTCACTTCCTAAACTGTTTAGAAAAATTAATAATTCTTTATCTAAATGTATAATATTTTCTAACAAATTATTTTCCAATTTTTAATACTTCAACTTCAAAAACTAAATCAGATTTTGCAGGGAAAGGGCCATATTTTTCTTCTCCATACCCTAAATAGTAAGGAATAAATAAACGTACTTTTTCTCCTTCTTTCATCGTTAAGACACCTTCTTTAAAACCTGCAATCATAGGTCTTTGGGTATCATTTAACTGACAAACAAAAGGTGCTCCACTAGTTTCTGCTGTAGACTGAATTTTTTTACCATCTGCAGTATACAAGGTATAATTAATAGTTAAAGGTTTGTTATCAACTATTTTTTTCCCAGAAGTTTCTTTTAATTTTAAAATGCGAAGTCCAGAAGATGTTTTTTCAGCTTTAGCTTCATCCATTTCCGCTAAAAAAGCTTCTTTTTCTACTAAATAGTTAGCATATCTTGCTTTTTCAACTTCATCTTCAGCTTTCTTTTTATCGTTTTCTAAATTTGCGAAATCTCCTAATTGAGTATCAAAAACTTCTGCAGCATTAAAGCTATTTGCTTCAGCGCCAAGTTTAAGAATCTTTACAGATAAAATAGTATCTTTTTGTACAATACTATTTACAACAGACATTCTTGTAGAATCTATTGCTTTATTTAACTGTAAAGAATCTTTAATTTTACTTTTTAATTCTTTTAATTGAAGTGCGTTTATTATTGTTTTACCAAACACAGCATGTTTACCATCTAAATGCGGAATTGGTTTATGAGTAATAAAAAACTGAGTATTATTGGTTGTTGGTCCTGCATTTGCCATAGAAAGAATCCCTTTATCATTATGTCTGTACATTAAATCTCCATCTTCACTCTTCGGAAATTCGTCACCAAAAACATAACCTGCATCCTTTCTTCCACTAGCAGTAAAACCACCACCCTGAATTACAAAGTTATCTACAACTCTATGAAAAATAACACCTTCATAAAAGTCTTTACCTTTTAAAGAATCTACTAACTTGCTATTTGTTCCTTCTACAAGAGAAACAAAATTTGCAACTGTCATTGGTACATCTTCTGCATATAATTCTACTAAAATCTCCCCTTTATTGGTTAAAATTTCAGCATAAACTCCATCATCAAGTCCTTTGTACTTTTCTGGTGTAGTGCTGCATGCAGTTAATAAAATAACAAATGCAATTAAGTATTTTAAATTCTTCATCAAGGATATTATTTTGTAATTTCTAATAATTCTACTTCAAAAATTAATGTAGAAAATGGCTTAATATCTGCACCTTTTTGTTGTGCTCCGTAAGCTAATTCTTGCGGTATGAAAAATTTATATTTAGAACCAACATTCATTAATTGCACACCTTCTGTCCAACCTTTAATTACTTGGTTTAATCCAAATTCTGCTGGCGTACCTCTATCTACAGAGCTATCAAAAACTTTTCCTTCTATGTTAGTTCCATGATAATGAACTTTTACTTTAGTAGTTGGTCCTTCTGGCTTGTCTCCGTTACCTTCTTTTAAAACAATGTACTGTAAACCACTATCTGTAGTAATTACACCTTCTTTTGTTTTATTTTCTGCTAAAAAGTCAATTCCTGCTTTTTTATTTTCTCCAAACTTAGCTTCTGCTTCACTAGCTGCTTTTGCTTGCTGCGCTTGCATTTCTTCTGCTTGTTTCTTTTGAAAATAAGGGCTAATTACACTCTGAATATCTTTAATATCTATTAATAAGTTAGTAGAATCTAAACCATTTCTAATAGCTTGCGTAAGAATATCTTTATTTACATCTTTAAAACCAGATCTTAATTGACCAGACATACTTAAACCAATTGCATAACTAACAGAGTCTATTTCTGTTTCTAAAGATTTTACTTCTTTTACTTTGCTATCACAAGATACCATAGATGCAACAACTGCTAATGCTAATACACTTTTTACTACTTTCATTTTTAATTATTTATATTGATTAATGTTACTGTACTCTTAATTGATTGATTAATTCCTATTTTATTTCCATCTCCAGAAATGCCATAAGCACTATAAGACGGAATCACAAATGTAATGGTTTCTCCAACTTTCATCAACTTTATTCCTACTTGAAGTGCAGAAATAAAATCTTCTTTATCTACTCTGTAATTTTTTACACCTAATTGTTCTTTACTATAAATTATATTCCCTTGTAAATCAGAAACATTATAGGTTATCACTGCTACATCTCCTTCTTTTGGAGTTGGAGCGTTTTCTTCTATTTTGTTGATGTAGGCATACCAAAATCCATTAGAAGAAACTTGAAATGTATATACTGAATCTTTTTTAATTACGTCTAAAATCTTAGCTTCTTCTATAGCATTTAACTTTATAGACTCCTTAATAGTTTCCTTTAATACCGTTGTAGAGGCTTTAGGATTAATCGGTTTTCTAGGCGCTACTTTAGAGCAGCCTATACATAAAATTGACGTTAGAACTAAAATTTTAATTTTCATAAGAAGCTTCTAATTCTTTTTGATATTGTGGTAATAAACTAACAAATTTGGTCACGGTATCTGCCATGGAAGCATCAGACCTTCCTCCTGCTGCATTGTCATGTCCGCCTCCAGAAAAATGATTTCTTGAAAACTGATTTACAGAAAAAGTCCCTTTAGAACGGAAAGATATTTTTACCATTCCTTGCTCGCTATCTTCTATAAAAATTGCTGCAAAAATAATTCCTTTTAAAGAAAGTGCATAGTTTACAACACCCTCTGTATCTCCTTTCTGAAAATCGAATCTCTTTTTTTCTTCCGAAGACAATGTAATATACGCTGTATTGTACGTTGGTAAAATTTGTAAATTACTTAACGCTTGTCCTAATAACAACAATCTGTTATAAGAATTGGCATCATATACATTATTATGTATTTTATCATTTTTTGCTCCTTTATCTATTAAAGCGGCAATAATTCTGTGCGTAGTACTTGTGGTAGACCTAAAACGAAAAGATCCAGTATCTGTCATAATACCAGTATATAAGCACGTAGCAATATCTGCGTCAATTAAATCTAAATCGGCATTCATTTCTATAAATTGATACACCATTTGGCTTGTAGAGCAAATAGTAACATCAGAATACATATATTTTACATCATCTGGTTGTTGATGATGGTCTATCATCGCAAAATCGTTGGGATATTTCTCTAACGTCTTTTGCATGTCAGTACCTACTCTATGCAACGTATTAAAGTCTAAAAGGAAAATAAGATCTGATGCTTTTATGGCTTTTTGAGATTGATTATTTTGCCAATCGAAACGATAGGTAGTTTCTGAACCTGGTAGCCAATGTAAAAATTCTGGATATTCATTAGGCACAACAACAGTTGCATTGTGTCCTTTTTTATCTAAATAATGTTTTAAAGCTAATGTAGATCCCATAGCATCTCCATCTGGATTTCTATGCCCTACAATTACAATATTTCTCGATGTGTCAAGAAAGCTTTTTAACTCTTCAAATCCTTTTAAAATCATAAGATGCGAAGATACAATTTAATAACATTGTTCAAAATATATTTTCTTTTACATTTCTGTTAAAATAAACCCATTTAGTCTTAAAATTTAACAATTGGAATCTACCTTTTAGTCCTTTTTATTTATAATATTGGGCACCTTCTAAAGAAACTTACTACAATAACACCAATGATTTTACTTCTAGCCAACTTATAAATCCATACAGTAATTTCACTAAAAAAACGGACAAACACAGATTACAAAATGTAGTTTCAGAAATTAATTTTGGACTTTTAAGATTCAATTTTAAGAAAAAAGAAATCGCCCTAGAAATGCGGAGTAAAAACAATAAATTACAACAAGAATTCACACAAGTTTACCCTTAACTTGCAGTTAACATTAAATAATGTACTTTTGCAAAAATATAAAAAATAGAATGGCAACAAATAGAACATTTACAATGCTTAAACCAGATGCTGTAGAAAACGGACATACTGGAGCAATTTTAGACAAAATTAACGCTGCTGGATTTAGAATTGTAGCTTTAAAGAAAACTCAAATGACACAAGCAGATGCTGAAACTTTTTATGCTGTGCATAATGAGCGTCCGTTTTTTGGTGAGTTAGTAGAGTTCATGACACGTGGACCAATTGTAGCTGCAATCTTAGAAAAAGACAACGCTGTAGAAGATTTTAGAACCTTAATTGGTGCTACAAATCCTGCTGATGCTGCAGAAGGAACTATTAGAAAATTATACGCAACTTCTATGGGAGAAAATGCTGTACATGGTTCTGACTCTGATGAAAACGCACAAATTGAAGGAAACTTTCACTTTTCTGGAAGAGAGCAATTTTAAGGGTTTATAAAATTCTTAATCAAATATTTTAAAGAAACTCGTAACATAATTGTTACGAGTTTTTTTTGTTTGAAACTTTTAGTTTGTATCTAAACGAATTTTTAGATAATTCAATAAATAAATTATCTTTACAAGATAACAGTAATATATATATTGACACTATATCTAGATAATTTTACGGATATAACTAATAAGAGTCACTATACAACTAGTTACCAGCAAGCAAACTCAACATAAAACCTAATGAGAAAACTAATTATCTTAATATTATTGAATGTTTTATTATATCAAAGCTATGCTCAAACAAATGATTCAATTGCGAAAAAACTAACCAAGGAGTTAGAACAAATTTATTCACAAGGCCATATTAATGGTTTCTCAGTTGCTATTGTGAATCAAGATGGAATATTGTTCGAAAAAGGTCTAGGATATTCTAATAGAGAAGATAACAAAATATATACAGAAAATACCATTCAGAATATTGCTTCTATTTCAAAAACCTTTATTGGTATTGCTTTATTAAAAGCTCAAGAACTAGGTAAACTCAATTTGAATGACCCAATAAACAAATACTTACCTTTTAAAGTAATTAACCCAAATTTCTCAAACACATCAATAACCATCCGCCAATTAGCTACGCATACTTCAAGCATAAGAGACCCATCGAAATATGAAAAAAACGGATATGTCTTAAAAGAAAAAAATAATGGAGCAGCTAAAGTAAACAGCAACTTTCGTTCCCCTGATGAGATGGTGCCTTATAATGAGTTTCTAAAAAATATTTTACATAAAGAGGGGAAGTGGTATAAGAAAAATACATTCTTAAAAAAAGAACCAGGGACAATATTTGAATACTCAAACATTGCTGCTGGGTTAGCAGCTTTTGTTATAGAAAATGCAGTTGGTGAATCTTTTAATGAATTTACGAAAACGCACATTTTTAATCCATTAGAAATGTCTAATTCTGGTTGGTTCCTTAGTGAAGTAGATTTTTCAAACCATTCAAAACTTTATTCAGATAAAGAAACCGAATTAGCCCTTTATCAATTGGTTAATTATCCTGATGGAGGCTTAATTACTTCATCAAATGATTTAGGAAAACACCTATCAGAACTAATCTCAGGATATAATGGAAATGGAAAAATCCTAACTAAAGAAAGTTATAAAAAACTATTTAAATCCTATTTAGCTGATAAAAATTTTAAAGAAAGAAATGAAGGTCTTTATGATGATGAATATAATATGGGCATTTTTATAGGGATTTCTGCCCAAGGACAAATAGGCCATACAGGGGGCGACCCAGGAGTGGTAACTCATATGTTTTTTAACACCAAAACCAACATCGGCAAAATTCTTATTGTAAATACGGACCTTGAAAAAGATGGAATAAAAGAATTTATTGATATATGGAAAAAGTTGGAAGAATATGAAATAAAATTATAAACCAGCTGGTAACAATGGCTATAATTAATACGGGTTTTGGTGCTTAACTCAAAGTTTAGTATATTTTCATAAAGTCCGCCAAACCATTTTGATTTGGCTTTAGAACAAAAAAACAAAATAAAAAGTTTTGGCTAAGTAATTAATCCGAAATTAATTTTTTTTAATCCCATACTAACCATAACTTAGACATTAGCAACAAAAAATGAACGAACTCAGAAAGTTTATTGATAATATTTCTCCAATGACCGATTCTGACTGGGAGTTTTTCTCCTCTAAATTACAAGAAGTAAAACTTAAAAAAAACAGTACGCTATTACAAGTTGGTAAGGTTGAAAATTATTTATACTTTATTTCGAAAGGTATAATTCGACTCTATATTCCAAGAGTAGAATCTGATTTAACTTTTGGTTTCTTATTTGAAAATGAATTTGTTACTGGTTATGATTCCTTTTTATCACGAATGCCTTCAGAATACCAAATTGAAACATTAACCGAAAGTGTTTTATGGAGAATTTCTAAAAAAGACTTAGAAGAAGTCTATGAAAGAACAAACAATGGAAATATTATTGGTCGAAAAATGGCTGAAAATATGTTTTTAATAAAATCAAAGAGAGAAATTTCCTTACTAAACAAAACAGCGGAAGAACGGTACTTAAACTTATTCATTGAGCGTCCTAAATTATTACAACAAATTCAATTAAAACATATAGCCTCCTATATTGGTGTTACTCCACAAGCATTAAGTAGAATAAGAAAACGTATTAATTAACTTGGATTCATTATTTCTATTTGTTCTTTAACAACCTTTGCGTTCAAATAATTAAGAAAAAATATGAAACCATTAATTGTACTTTTATTAAGCTTTATAATCTCCATTTTAGTAATTAAAATTATCAAAAAAGAATACGACTTTACCTTATCAGCAAGAATTGCGATGTCAATAATGCTTGTATTTACTGCTGTTGGACATTTTGTGCTTACAAAGGGAATGTCAATGATGATTCCTAAATTTATTCCTTTTAAAGAAATTTTTATTTACCTAACTGGAATTTTTGAAATTCTATTAGCAATAGGTTTATTAACTCCTAAACTAAAAACTATATCTGGATGGACACTTATAATTTTTCTTCTATTAATGCTACCTGCTAATATTTATGCTTCTATAAATAATGTAAATTACCAAAAAGGAACATTTGACGGAAATGGTCTTGTATATTTATGGTTTCGAATACCTTTACAAATACTATTTATTATTTGGGCTTATATTAGTACAATAAGAATATAATTTTGAAGAAAAAAGCCAGTGACTAACACCATATAAACTTATTGCTGGTTTTAGCTCATTTGAGAAGTTCATCCTGTGTTTCTCTGTTCGCTCTTTATTTAATAAATTCACTGATTAAACAACGTAACAAAGCTTATACAACAACGAACGCAAGCAAAAAACGTCTATGAAATTAAAATTTATCACATTTGGAATACTTGCTATTATCTATAATAGCACAAAAGCTCAGGAGAACTTAAGTGTAAAAATTGATCAAAGAATGGAAGCTTTGAGCATTTTTTACACGCTAGCAACTGTTGACACAATGGCCATAAAACCAACACCATCAACTTATTACAAAGATTTCAAAACACACTTCGAGCCTTATAAAAACCATAAATCATTAAATTGGTATAGAAATTTAGAGTCTTGGGATGGATATGATATTGCTTCATTAGGTCTTTTCTTATCTGAAAATTATCCGTTTGAAATAAAAATAAAACCTAAAGTTAACTATATCAGAAGTTCCTCTAAAGACACTTTCTTATTTCATTTCAATGAATTTTACAAAGACTGTAAAGTAAAAGAGTTCATTGAAAAGCATAAAAAACTATATAAATCGGTTTGTAAAACTGCAAAAGACTCTGTTAAAGACTCTGGAATTCTGAAAGAAATTCAAGAATTTTATCGAAAACCTACGGCCAGTAAATTTATAATCTATGTGGATTTATTAAATAATATGGGTAACAATGCAATTCCTTCAAATAATATTAAATTCAACGGCAATAGAATGTTTCGACTTGCATATTTGAATGATGTAAGTAAAAATCTAATCGATGAAAGTCCTGTATTTTTTACACCATATTTAAATGTAGTTACACACGAGATTAGCCATCTTTTTGTGCAAGATTTTTTAAAAGACAACAAAAAAGACTTGTCTGAAATCAAAAATATTTTTCTAACGACAAGTAAAGGAGAAAAACTTAATGAATCGGAATGGGAAAATGAATTGGACGAGTTAATAGTAAGAGTTTGCACAGCTAAAATATTAGAACAGAAATTTGGGAAAGAAAAAGGGCTAGAAGAAATAGAAAATCAATCTCGACGTTATAAATTAGCAAAGCCTTTATATGCTTTTTTTGAGAATTACAGTTTAAACAGGAATAAATATAAATCAATTACCGATTTCTATCCGAAAATAATGGAATACCTAAAGAACTATGAAGAATAAAACGCCTGTAAATAAAACAGCATAAACCTCTTATCTAATTAGTTGAATAATCGAAGTTAAAAAAATCGGCTCGTGCTTCACCGAAAATAAACCGCTAATTTATACGTAACGAAACACACACAAAATCGTTAGCACAAATATGAAAAAACAACACCAAATTAATTACAAAAACATAGATCACAACACCCAATGAAATTTTTAAGGATTAAAAATACTTCAGACACCTATTTCCCGGAAACATGGCAATTGTACGAAGATGCATTCCCTATTGAAGAGCGAAGGTTATTAGAAGATCAATCTTTTGTTTTACAAAATGAGCAATATCATTTTGATGTTATCATAGATAATAACCAGTTTATGGGATTTATATTATGGTGGGAATTTAACACCAATAGATACATAGACCACTTTGCAACAGCTGTAGCACAGAGAAACAAAGGTCTCGGAAAAGCAATTCTAAGTAATTTTATAAAAAGCAGCAGTAAACCAATTATTCTAGAAGTAGAACTACCTATTTGCAACCTAAATAAACGGAGAATACAATTTTATGAGAATGTAGGGTTTAAATTAAATCAGCACCCGTACAAAATGCCACCTTTAAGAAAAGAGCAACCTGCCGTAGAACTTCTATTAATGACATATCCAAATAATATCTCTTTAAAAGAAGTGGACTTGTTTATCGAAAAATGTCATCCTATTATTTTTAAGAACAATTTATAAACTTCTGTTTTTTTTAGAAAATAAAAAAGCAAAATATAATCACTATATTTTGCTTTACTTTATTATTTAGATCGTTAATAAAACGCTACACCAACAATAATTTAGAAATCACATCATCACCAATTTCTTCATTCATCATTTTTACAATCTTATCTTTACCGTAACTTAATTCCTCTCGTAAAACAGAAGAAGTTAACTGAATAACCAATGTTTTATTTTGCAGCTTAACAGAAGTGGTATGATTGGCAACACCTGGTCCCATCATTTTATTCCAAGTTTCTTCTATTTTAATTTTTTGCATTCCTTTACTCAAGTTATTTTCCTTGATAAAACTTTTCATTAAATCTTCAATAGAAAAGGAATCATTTTCTCTTTTTGCCATTATATAATAGATTATTGGATTTTTTGAAACTTTGAAACTTTGAAACTTTGAAACTAATATTACAATTTAAAAATCTGATATTCTTTACTCCCTTGCTTTAATATATTCTCTGTTCTTTCAAAATGCGTATCTGTAATAAATATCTGTCCGAATTCGTCATTATTTACCAAATCTATAATTTGAGACACTCTATTTTCATCTAACTTATCAAAAATATCATCTAACAATAAAATAGGAGTCACTTTAGATTGCTGTTTAATAAACTCAAACTGCGCCAATTTTAAAGCGATTAAATATGATTTTTGTTGTCCTTGAGAACCAAATTTTTTAATAGGATAATCGCCAATATCAAAACTTAAATCATCTTTATGTATGCCTGAAGTAGTGTATTGTATAATTTTATCTTTTGTTAAAGATTTTTCTAATAAATGTTTCATAGAAAAATCGTGCAACTGACTTTTATACAACAAATTAACATGCTCTTTATCACCAGAAATTATTTGATATTTCTCATTAAAAATCGGAATAAAACCTTCTAAGAAACTTTTTCTAACTTCATAAATACGCGCTCCAAATTCAGAAAGTTGCTCATCATAAACGCTTAAATTTAAAGCATCAAAAGTTCTATTTGCAGCAAAATATTTTAACAACGCATTTCTTTGACTCAACACCTTATTATAAGACAACAAATCTTTTAAGTAGGTTTTGTTTTGTTGAGAAATTACACCATCAATAAACTTTCTTCTCGTATCACTCCCTTCGGTAACCAAATCTCTATCCGCAGGAGAAATAATAACCAATGGCAACTGACCAATATGTTCAGAAAACTTCTCGTAACTTTTTCCGTTTCGTTTTAAAACCTTTTTTTGACCTTTTTTTAAGCTACAAACAATTTTCTCATTTCTATCGTTTAAAAGATAGTCTCCTTCTATCATAAAAAAACCTTCTCCATGTCTAATATTCTGCAAAGCGACAGAATTAAAGTAACTTTTTGTAAAAGACAGGTAATAAATAGCATCTAGAACATTGGTTTTTCCAATACCATTATTACCCACAAAACAATTTATTTTCTTCTGAAAATCAAAAGTTTGCGACTCAATATTTTTAAAATTAAGTAAAGAAATTTTCTGTAAATACATGGATAAATTTTGATATTGAAAACGTTTTGCAAATTATTGAAAATTTAGCGAATTATCCGCTTTTAAAATCCAATTAAAAAAACTATTTTTGTCGCCACTAATTTTTAAGGAAACAATGGCTACATACAAGAAAAAATACAAGGCAGAAAGTAAACAAGTAGAAAATCAAATTGATGAATCTGAATTTGAAACAGCTGGAGTATTAAATACTTTAGACGAAACAGCGTCTAAATCTGAGCAATGGATTGAGAAAAACAACAAACCATTGTTTTTAGCTTTAATAGCAGTAGTAGTATTGTTTTTAGCGTATATGGGTTATACTAAATATGTAGTGGAGCCAAACGAAACAAAAGCTTCTAATGAATTAGCTTTTCCTAGAAAATATTTTAACGAAGCGTCAATTGCAGGTTCTGGAGTAGATTCTTTATTAACTTTAGGTTTAGAAGGAGCAGATGGTAATTATGGTTTCTTAGACATTGCAGATTCTTTTAGCGGAACGGATGCAGGGAATTTAGCGAACTATTATGCAGGTGTTTCTTATTTACAAATGAAGAAATACGACAAAGCAATTGAGCACTTAAGTAAATTTGATTCTGATGATGAGTTATTAGGACCAGTTTCTATTGGAGCTATTGGAGATGCTTTTGCAGATATTAACCAATCTGAAGATGCTTTAAGTTACTACGAAAAAGCAGCAAACAAAAAAAGTAATGATTTTACAACTCCATTATACTTATTTAAAGCAGGTCAAATTGCTATGGAATTAAAGAATTTTGGTAAAGCAGAAACTTTATTCACAAAAATTAAAGAAAACTATTCTAAATCTGACCAAGGTAGAGATATAGAAAAATATATAGCAGCAGCTAAATACGCTAACTAAAATAGTTCGCAGTAAAACAGTACAGTTGGCAGTAAATAACTAACTGAAAGCTGATAACTGCAGACTGAAAACTAAAAACATGGCTACAACCAATTTATCAGTTTACGATAAAACAACAATCCCAAATGCGAAATCTTTTCGATTTGGGATTGTTGTTTCAGAATGGAATCCTGAAATTACAGGAAATTTACAAAAAGGTGCAATTGAAACTTTATTAGATTGCGGAGCAACGAAAGAAAACATTATTTCTTGGGATGTTCCTGGAAGTTTTGAATTAGTTTATGGCTGTAAAAAAATGATTGCAACGCAGCAAGTTGATGCAATTATAGCAATAGGAAACGTAATACAAGGAGAAACGAAACATTTCGATTTTGTTTGTGAAGGCGTTACCCAAGGTATTGTAGATTTAAATGTAAAATACGACGTTCCTGTTATATTTTGTGTTTTAACAGATAACACAAAACAGCAATCTTTAGACAGATCTGGCGGTAAATTAGGTAACAAAGGAACAGAATGTGCCGTTGCAGCAATTAAAATGGCTGCACTTAAAAATATTGATGCTACTTCAGAAAGTATTGGTTATTAATGATAACCATTTTCCTACAAGGTTTCTCTAACCTTGTAGGTATTCTTTTATTTCCCCTAAAGTTCTCTCTACACCCTTTTTAAAAAATTTGCAAGAAAAATTAAGAACTCTTTTAACATCTTTGTTTGAAGAATTCCTTTTAATTCTGTAAATTTGAAACACTTATATAAGTTGGTATAATCCTTGATTTATTCTAGAATTTATAAACCAATAATACTAAAACTATGGGATTTTTAAAACGTACTAATAAAAAATTTGATTACCAACCTCGTTTTTACAAAGGAGAAGGTAGCCCTTTTAAAATAGAACACAAATTAGATCAGTTTAGAACAACCACTGGTAAAAATAAAGGAATTAAAGGTAAATTTAGTGATGCTTTTGATGATTTAAAAAATTCAGACAGAAGCGTAAACAAAACACTTTTTTATATTATCGCAATTTTGGTACTTATCTTTTTGTACATCATAGATTTCGATTTATCCATTTTTCAATAAAAATTAATGTCGGATATTATTCAATTATTACCAGATCATGTTGCTAACCAAATTGCTGCAGGAGAAGTCGTTCAACGCCCTGCTTCTGTTGTAAAAGAGTTGCTAGAAAACGCCATTGATGCTGGATCAAATAACATAAAACTTTTATTAAAGGATGCTGGTAAAACGTTAATTCAAGTAATTGATAACGGAAAAGGAATGAGTACCACAGACGCTAGAATGAGTTTTGAACGTCATGCAACTTCTAAAATACAAAAAGCCGAAGATTTATTTAACCTGAACACCAAAGGTTTTAGAGGAGAAGCTTTAGCATCTATTGCTGCCATTGCGCATGTAGAATTAAAAACAAAACAAGACGACGAAGAGCTAGGTACTTGCATAAAAATTGAAGGAAGTAAAATTGTATCACAAGATTTTGTTTCTACTAGTAAAGGAACCAGTATTGCTGTAAAAAACTTGTTTTACAATATTCCTGCAAGAAGAAATTTTTTAAAGTCGGATACCGTAGAAACGCGTCATATTATAGATGAATTTCAAAGAGTTGCTTTAGCGCATCCAAATATTGCTTTTTTAATGCATCATAATGATAATGAAGTTTATCATTTAAAAAGCAGTAATTTAAGAAAACGAATTGTGAGTGTTTTTGGCACTAAAATGAATGAAAAATTAGTTCCTATAAACGAGTATACTGATATTGTAGGTATAGAAGGTTTTGTTGCGAAACCAGAATTTTCTAAAAGAAAAAGAGGAGAACAATTCTTTTTTGTGAATGATCGTTTTATAAAAAGCTCATACTTAAATCATGCAGTGGTAAATGCTTATGATGGTTTGTTAGAATCAGGGTCACATCCCTCCTATTTTCTATATTTAACAGTGCCTGCAAATACTATTGACATTAACATTCATCCTACTAAAACAGAGATAAAGTTTGATAATGAAAAAGCTTTGTATGCCATGTTAAGAGCTACTGTAAAACACAGTTTAGGCCAATACAATGTAGCGCCTGTTTTAGACTTTAATAGAGATGCAAATTTAGATACACCGTATCATTTTAATTCCAAACCAAAATCTACTTCTACTCCTAAAATATCTGTAGATCCAGATTTTAATCCGTTTAAAGAAGAAGCAAGCAGAGAAATACATACACCGTTTAAAAGCGAACCAAAAACAGAAAGTTGGGAGTCTTTATATACTCCTACTATTGCAGATACAGAAGAAGAGATACAATCGGAATTATTTGACAATCAACAAGAAATAAAAACACAGAAAACATTTCAAATTCAGCGAAAGTATTTACTAAGTTCTATAAAATCTGGTGTGGTTTTAATCAATCAATCTTTAGCGCATCAGCGTATTTTATACGAAGATTTCTTAGAAAGTATTACTGTAAAAGAAGCCAACAGTCAGCAATTATTGTTTCCTGTTAAAATTTCTTATACATCTGCAGAAATAGAAATGATTTACACGATTAAAACCGAATTAGAAAATGCTGGTTTTTCTTTTGATGAATTTACAAAAGACAGTGTTACTATAAAAGGAATTCCGGTTTCGGTTACAGAAAGTAAAATAACGATTATATTAGAAGAGTTATTAAGCGATATAGATTTAGAAGTACCAGATGCTAGTTTTAGTCATTTTGATGTCATGGCAAAATCGTTTGCAAAAACATTGTCTATAAAAACAGGCACACAACTTTCTGAACGAGAACAAGAAGGATTGGTAAATGATTTATTTTCTTGTAAAGAACCAACGGTATCTCCTTTCGGAAAACCAATTTTTAAAACATTAACATTAAACGAAATAGACAATCTATTTAACAGTTAAAAATGAATACAAAACTTACAGATGCCATAAAACATATAATTATTATAAATGTAATTTTATTTGTTGCACCACAACTCTTAAAGTTAGATTTTACAAATATCTTGGCTTTACATTTTCCTGAAAATGAACATTTCGGAATTTGGCAGTACGTAACACACATGTTTATGCACGGTGGTTTTAGTCATATATTGTTTAACATGTACGGTTTATGGGCTTTTGGTACTCCTTTAGAACAAATATGGGGAAAAAAGAAATTTATATTTTTCTATTTTTCTGCAGGTATTGGAGCTGGAGTAATTTACACATTGGTCAATTATTATCAATTTAATGGTATCTACGAACTTTTTATAAATGCAGGTTTAAATAATTCTGAAGTTTTATCTATCTTAAAATCTGGTAGCACCAATGATGCTCGTATTATAGGAGCCATTACGCAAGATCAATTTAATCAAATAACCTCTTTATACAATACTCCTGCTGTTGGAGCCTCTGGAGCTGTATATGGTGTTTTAGTAGCTTTTGGTCTTTATTTTAAAGATGCAAAATTAGCATTGATATTTTTCCCTGTTCCTATTGCTGCAAAATACTTTATACCTGTAATGATTCTAGGAGATTTATTCTTTGGAATGACTAAATATTCTATTGGAAACATAGCTCATTTTGCACACGTTGGTGGAGCTCTAATAGGTTTTATTATAGCTTGGTACTGGAAAAAGAATGAATTTAAAACATATTAATGAGTTTTATAGACGACATAAAAAACCGCTATAAAAGCGGAAATATTGTAGAAAAATTAATCTACATAAACCTTGCTATCTTTGTATTTACCTTGTTAACATCTGTTTTTCAAGATTTATATAAAGGCGAAATAAATTGGGTAGTAACCTGGTTTTCTTTGGATGATAATTTTACATCTTTACTCACCAAACCTTGGACTATTATTACTTATGGTTTTTTACATGCCGACTTTCTACACATTCTTTTAAACCTAATAACACTATACTTTGTAGGTAACTTATTCATCGAGTATTTCACACAAAAGCAACTATTAACGTTCTACCTATTAGGTACTTTTTTTGGTGGCGCATTATTTATTTTAAGCCACAACTACTTTCCTTTATTTCAAGATCAATCTTCTATATTAGTAGGAGCTTCTGCAGGAATTTCAGCTATTTTTATAGGAATTACCACGTACATACCAAACTATCAATTAAAAATACGTTTTATTGGTTTTGTTAAACTATGGTATTTGGGCGCTATTTGGGTAGGTTTAGATATATTAGCATTGTCTGGAGGAAATGCTGGTGGACATTTTGCACATTTAGGAGGCGCTTTATTTGGCTTTTTATATGTTCAGAAAGCAGCCAATAAAGAAATACTTATTTTCGATAAAATAGCAGCCCTATTTTCAACAAAAAAGAAACCTTTAAAAACAGTTTATAAATCGCCAAAAAAAACAGTAAAGACAAATAAGGGCACTTCTATAAACCAACAACAAATAGATGCTATTTTAGATAAAATTAGCAAGTCTGGTTATGATACTTTAACAAAAGAAGAAAAAGAATTCTTATTTAAACAAGGAAGGTAATAGTATGAAAAATTTGTCCCCCATAGATAAGATTTTATTTTTTCTAAATTCAATATTAGCAACCCTATTATTGTTATCTTATGTACTACATTTTATATCTCCCATTACCATACCATTTGTTGCTATCATAAGCCTATTTGTACCTTTCTTAATGATAATTAACCTGCTTTTTGCTATTTACTGGTTAATTAAGTTAAAAAAACAATTTTTATTATCTGTTACTGTTTTTATTATTGGAGTCTTTTTCTCCTCTCCTTTTTTCAAAATTTCAGGGAACAACTCTTCTTTAAACAGCGATTTAAAAGTAATGAGTTATAATGTAAAAAGCTTCGATCTTTTTCATAAAAAAAAGGACTCAATAGTACAAGATGGCTACGAATTTATCACAGAAAAAGACCCAGATATTATTAGCATACAAGAATACTATAAGTCTAATAAAAACAACTTCTCTTTTCCTTACAAATACGTAAAACTTCGTCCGAATAGTAAAAAATACGGAATGGCGATTTACTCTAAACATAAGATTATTAATTCTGGATCTTTAGACTTAAAAAGTACTGGTAATAATATTATTTTTGCTGATATATTAAAGAAAAAGGATACCATCAGAATTTATAATATCCATTTAGAATCTTTAAGAATAAAGCCAAATGAAGAAAATTTTGGCGAAGAAAATTCAGAAAAATTAATAGAAAGAGTTTCTAATTCCTTTAAAGAACAAGCAGAGCAAACCGTTCAGTTTTTAGCGCATGAGCAACAATGGAAAGGGAAAAAAATTGTTTGTGGAGACTTTAATAATACTAGTTACTCATGGGTCTATAACCAAATTGCAAAAGGTAAAAAAGATACTTATATAGAATCTGGTAAAGGTTTTGGTAAGACCTACAATTATTGGTTTCCAATGAGAATAGATTTCATTTTAACCGACAATAACGCCATTAGCAACAAGTTTACTACCTATACAGAAAAGTACTCAGACCATTTTCCTGTTATGGCAAAAATTAACTGGTAAGTTTTTCTATATTCGTACTTATAAAATTAAATTATCTAATTCTATGAAACATTTTGATGTAGCGATTATTGGAAGCGGACCTTCTGGTGCTTCAACCGCTTTTTATTTAGGCAAACAAGGTATCTCTACCGTTATCATAGAAAAAGAAACTTTACCACGTTACAAAACCTGCGGTGGAGGTTTTGTTAATAGAGGAAGAAAAGACATGCCTTTTGAGATTAATGAAGTTATTGAAAGTGAATTCTTTGCTGTTGACAGTTATTTTAATGGCGGTAAAATTTATTACCAATCTTCTAAAGAAAAGCCAATCATAACTATGATTATGAGAGATGCTTTTGATAATTTAATTGTAGAAAAAGCAAAAGAATTTGGCGTTACTTTATTAGAAAACCATACATTAAAAAGCATCGATTTTAAAGATAACAAATCTATACTACATACTTCTGAAGGAGAAATTACTGCAAATTTTATAATTGCTGCAGACGGTGTTTTAAGTCAGACAGCAAAAATGGCTGGTTGGAAAGAAGACACTAGAAAACTAATACCTGCTCTAGAGTACGAAGTAGAAGTTTCTAAAGAAGATTTTAAAAGATTATCTACAAGTATACGTTTTGATATTGATGCAGTTCCTTATGGATACGCATGGAGTTTTCCTAAGAAAAATCATTTATCATTAGGTGTTTTAACCACTAGGAAAGGTAAAATCAATTTAAAAGAGTACTACAGAAAATACTTAAAAACTTTGGGTATTAATGAAGTAATAAAAGAAGATGCTCACGGATTTAAAATTCCGATTGCGCCAAGAACAGATGGTTTTGTTAAAAATAATGTTTTCTTAATTGGAGATGCTGCTGGTTTTGCAGAACCTATAACTGCAGAAGGAATTTCGAATGCTATTTTAAGCGGAAAATATGTTGCAGAAGCACTTATAGAAAGTAAATTAGAGAAATCTTTAGCTGAAAAACTGTATATAGAAAAATTAAATATTAAGATGTTACCTGAATTACACTCAGGTGGCACTTTATCAAAATTCTTTTATAATAACAATCCGATTAGAAATTATATACTAAAAAAATACGGGCAGCATTTTAGCGATTTAATGGTAGACATTTTACATGGAGATAAACCGTTTCCAACAAATGTTTCAGAAAAATTAAAAGCTAAAATTAAAGAGAAGTTATTTTAAATAAACAGGTGCACTAAGTTCTGCATAGTGATGCGAGGTAAAGGTATCTTTAATTATAAATACAATTCGTATTTTTTTTCTGCTAGACCTTCATCATTTATAAAAGTATTTTTTATTTTAAAATTATTGTTTTCTAAAATTTTTGAAGAAGCTATATTTTCATCTACCACATAGCCTACAATTTTATCCATTTTAAGTTTTTTACAATAGGTAATTAGACCTACACAAACTTCTGCTCCATAGCCTAGTTTCCAAAATTCTTCTAAAAAGCGATAGCCTATTTCATCATCTAAATTATCTTTAACCAAGGCCACTGTGCCTAAAAACTGATTGTCTGTTTTTCTAACAATAGCGTAAATCCAAAAGCCATTTTTAGAGGTATTATATTTTAAAATTAACGTTTTTAACTCAGTTTCATTTTCAATATAGCTCTTTGGGTTTCCGGTAGCATATTTTAAAACATTTACATTACTTTCTAGTTTATGAAATGCATCTATATCTTCTACACACAGCCTTCTAATAATTAACCTTTCCGTTTCAAAAATCATCAATAATATCGTACTTTTGCTCTTCTAAACTGTTTTATACAGTATTTGTAAATATACAATTTGAACTTTAAGAAATAAATCCTTTTTTAAAGTTTTGTTTTTTAGTTAAACACACTTATTAGAATGAATGCAGAAAAAAAAGTTGCCTTTTACACTTTAGGATGCAAATTAAATTTTTCAGAAACGTCTACTATTGCTCGTAATTTTGTGAGCGAAGGTTTTAATCGTGTCGATTTTGAAGAAAAAGCAGACGTGTATGTTATAAATACCTGTTCTGTTACAGATAATGCCGATAAACGCTTTAAAACCATTGTAAAAAATGCTTTAAAGAAAAACGATGATGCTTTCCTAATCGCTGTTGGTTGCTACGCGCAATTAAAACCAGAAGAATTAGCTGCAGTAGATGGTGTCGATTTAGTTTTAGGAGCTACAGAAAAGTTTAATGTTACTAGTTATATAAACGATTTAACTAAAAATAATGTTGGTGAAGTTCACTCATGTGAAATTTCTGATGCAGATTTTTACGTTGGTTCTTATTCAATTGGAGATAGAACACGTGCATTTTTAAAAGTACAAGATGGTTGCGATTATAAATGTACTTATTGTACAATTCCTTTAGCACGTGGAATTTCTAGAAGCGATACTTTAGAAAATGTTATTGAAAATGCCAGAGAAATTTCATCAAAAGGAATTAAAGAAATTGTTTTAACAGGTGTTAATATTGGCGATTATGGTAAAGGTGAATTTGGTAATAAAAAGCACGAACATACGTTTTTAGAACTCGTAAAAGAATTAGATAAAGTAGACGGTATACATCGCTTACGAATTTCATCTATAGAACCTAATTTACTTAGAGATGAAACGATAGAATTTGTATCTAAATCAGGTTCTTTTGTTCCTCATTTTCATATTCCTTTGCAATCTGGTAGTGATAAGTTACTTAAGAAAATGAAACGTAGGTATTTAACCAATACGTACACAAATAGAGTAACAAGAATTAAAGAAGTAATGCCTAACGCTTGTATTGGTGTAGACGTTATAGTTGGTTTTCCTGGAGAAACAGAAGAGCTGTTTTTAGAAACGTACAACTATTTAAACGAAATGGACATTTCTTACTTACATGTTTTTACCTACTCTGAAAGACCAAATACAGAAGCAGTGCATCTAGAAGGTGTCGTGCCTAAAAAAGTACGTGCAAAACGTAGTAAAATGTTGCGTGGTTTATCCGCTAAAAAAAGACGTGCTTTTTATGAAAGTCAGTTAGGAAATACCCTAACCGTTTTATTTGAAAATGAAAATAAAGAAGGGTATATAAACGGTTTTACAGAAAATTACGTTAAAGTTAAAACACCTTGGAACCCAGAGTTAGTAAATACATTACATACTATTACACTTACTGAAATTGATGAAGATGGTTTGGTAAGATTTAATTTTGAAAACAATAGCGTTACAATTTAAAATGTAATTGCTACATTAAAATAAATAGATATGAAAAAGATTCCAATATACTTGGTACCTGGTTTAGCAGCTGGACCAGAAATTTTTGAAAACTTAGAATTATCAAAAGATAAATATGACGTTCATTATTTAGAATGGATAACACCCATAGCACAAGAAGAGTCTATTGCTAATTACGCCATGAGAATGAGCGAAGAAGTAAAAGAAGAAAACCCTGTTTTAGTAGGTGTTTCTTTTGGCGGAATTATGGTACAAGAAATGAGTAAATATTTAGATGTTAAAAAAGTTATTATTATATCTAGTGTAAAACACCATAAAGAACTTCCTAAGAGATTTGAATTTGTAAAATTTACAAAAGCTTACAAATTCTTTCCAACAAAAGTTGTTTCAAATTTTGAAGATTATGCGCAATATTTTTTAGGAAAATCGTTAAAGAAGAGAGCCGATATTTACAAAAAGTACCTTTCTGTTAGAAGTGAACTGTATTTAAACTGGTCTATTGGCACCATTATTAGATGGGAACAAACAAAAAAAGACCAAAACATTACTCATATTCATGGCACAAGTGACCATGTATTTCCTATAAAAAACATAAACAATTGTATACAAATAGAAGGTGGTAGCCATATTATGATTATCACTAAAGCCAAAAAATTAACTAAAATCATTAACGATACTTTAACTAGTTAAAACAAAGGTATTCCTTATTTTTAAATCATAAAAAAATTGCAATCTCATGAATAAATCACTCCGTTTTCTTTCACTACTTAGCATCTTAATTATTGCTTTTTTATTTTATAATGGCATTAATAAAAATGAAACCGACCCACAAACAAGCACGCATGCAACTTATAAAATAAAAGCGTTAAAACTACCTAACAATTTAAATCTTGCAGGTGAAAGGGTTCCTTTAGAAATTCCTGATGTTAAAGAAAGAATGGAGAGAGAGCTGTTAGTTAATACTTATTGGCAATCTAATGGGTTATTATTGATAAAGAGAGCTAATAAGTACTTCCCTATTCTAGAGCCATTGCTTAAAAAATATGGTTTACCAGACGATTTTAAATTTTTAGCCTTGGCAGAAAGTGCTTTCATAGACGAAACGTCTAACGTAGGTGCAGCAGGTATGTGGCATTTTATGAAAGCAACAGGTAAAGAATACGGATTAGAGATTAATAGTAATGTAGACGAGCGTTACGATATTGAAAAATCGACAAAAGTAGCTGCTGAATACTTAAAAAAATCTCAAAAACGTTTTAATTCTTGGACTTTAGCTGCCGCTGCATATAATGCAGGAAACTATGGTGTTAGTAGAAGATTAGATGAGCAAGAAGTAACTAATTATTACGATGCTAAATTACCAGATGAAACCGAAAGATATGTATTAAGAATTATTGCTTTAAAAGAAGTAATAAGCAATCCAAAAAAATATGGTTTTGTCTTTGAAAATGAAGACTTATATACCTTACCAGAAACAAGAACTATAAAAGTTGATACAGCAATATCTAACATTACGCATTTTGCCAAAAAATTTGGAATGAATTATAAAGAGTTTAAAATTCATAACCCTTGGTTAAGAGAAAATAAACTAAACAATAAAAGTAGAAAAGTGTACGAGATTAAAGTACCTATTAACTAAAATAGTTATTATTCAATAATATTTTTAATTCTACCTACCAAACCAGATTCTAACTGAACTTTAATACCATACGGATGGTTTTGAGCTTTAGTTAGAATTTTTGCTATAACACCTTCTGTTAATTCTCCACTTCGTTGATGCGGTTTTTGAATAATTTCTACAAATAAGCCAATCTTAACATTTTTTCTTTGTCTTCCGTCTATCATAAATACAGTTTTAAAATACTAAAATAAAAAAAGCCTATCAATATTGATAGGCTTTTAGATAAAAAATTAACTAGTAATAAATATATATTATAATACTCTTACGTTTACTGCGTTTAATCCTTTTTTTCCATCTTGTAAGTCGAATTCAACTTCATCGTTTTCACGAATTTCATCGATTAATCCTGATACATGTACAAAATGTTCTTTGTTTGATCCTTCTTCAGTGATAAATCCAAATCCTTTAGATTCATTGAAAAATTTTACTGTTCCTTTATTCATAATAAAAATTATTTGTTGTCAATTTAATTACTAACAACATTTATATAATAACAAATGTAATGCCAAAATTTGAATAACGGAGCAAATTTTTATGATACTTTATTTATTCTGAATTATAACAACATAAAAAAAGCCTATCAATAAATTGATAGGCTTTTAGATAAAAAATTAACTAGTAATAAATATATATTATAATACTCTTACGTTTACTGCGTTTAATCCTTTTTTTCCATCTTGTAAGTCGAATTCAACTTCATCGTTTTCACGAATTTCATCGATTAATCCTGAAACATGTACAAAATGTTCTTTGTTTGATCCTTCTTCAGTGATAAATCCAAATCCTTTAGATTCGTTGAAAAATTTTACGGTACCTTTATTCATAATAAAAAAATATTGTGTTGTTAAATTAATTCCTAACAACGTTTATTGAATTGCAAATGTAATGCCAAAAATTAACAAACCTATCAAAATAATTAAGTTATTTAAAAAAAAACAACACTAAGCATTAATTTCCAGCGACTTAATCGCATTAAATTCATCAATAATCTCTCTTAGAACGTCTTTTACTGGTTTTATTTCATGAATTAAACCAGCAATTTGACCAATTTCTAACTCACCTTCATCTAAATCTCCCTCAAACATTCCTTTTTTAGATCTTGCTCTTCCTAATAATTCTATCAAATTTTCTTTTGTTGGGTTTTGTTTATATAATTCTTGTACATCATTATAAAACTTATTTTTCACCAAACGAACTGGCGCTAATTCTTTTAACGTTAACTGTGTATCTCCATCTTTAACAGCAACAATGGTATTTTTAAAATTAATATGAGCAGAAGATTCTACTGTAGCTACAAATCGACTTCCTATCTGTACACCGTCTGCACCTAAAACCATAGCCGCCAACATGCCTCTTCCGGTTCCAATGCCTCCAGCAGCAATTACAGGAATTTTAACTTGCTCCTTTACCATGGGAATTAAAGTAAAAGTGGTTGTTTCTTCCCTCCCATTGTGTCCGCCTGCCTCAAAACCTTCACAAACAACAGCATCTACACCTGCCGCTTCTGCTTTTAAAGCAAACTTAACCGAACTTACAACATGTACAACCTTAATTCCTTTCTCCTTTAAAAAGGACGTCCAAGTTTTTGGATTTCCTGCAGAAGTAAAAACAATCTTTACGCCTTCTTCTACAATAATATCCATTATTTTTTCAATATCTGGATACAGCATTGGCACATTTATTCCAAAAGGCTTGGAGGTTGCTTTTTTACATTTAATAATGTGTTTTCTTAAAACATCTGGATACATAGAACCTGCACCAATTAAACCTAAACCACCGGCATTAGAAACCGCTGAGGCTAACTTCCATCCAGAAACCCAAATCATACCTCCTTGAACAATGGGATATTTTATATTGAAAAGAGTTGTTATTTTATTTATCATTATTGCTTTATAATTTTAATATTTTTTTGCTGATTTCCTTTTGATATTTTCAACATATAAATACCTGTATTCAAAAACGAAATATCAATATTTTTGGAAGTTACTACTGCTTTTTCAAATACTTTTTTTCCTAAAATCGTATAAATTTGAATTGACACATCCTCAAAATCATCCGTAGAAATGGTAAAACGATCTTGAACAGGGTTTGGAGATATCTTAAAATTGATAAGTTCATCTTGTATTAAAGATAAACTAGCAATATAACTATTCAGTGCTGTTTCAAAATTCGGAATTCCATAACCGTGTTGGTCTGTTGGATTCTTAAATTTATCCGCAGATTCGTAAATAGCAGTTTTTAGATAATCATTATAATTTTCACCAGATTTTTTTAAGGATGCTTTTAAAAGAAATCCTTCATTCTGATTTAAACAAGCAATTAAACCTGCCATTATGGGCGATGAAAAAGACGTTCCGCTAGATGAAGTTGTGATTTCTCCTGAACTATAATCTATCAATGCTGGGTTTTGTCCTTGACCTAAAATTTCTGGTTTTACTCTTCCATCGGATGTTGGTCCGAAAGAACTAAAACTTGCAATATTTCCAGAAGAATTTACCGCTCCAACCGAAATCACAGAAGCTGCATCTGCAGGTGCTCCCATATACTTCCATGACTGAGTCCCATCATTACCAACGGCATTTACCAAAAGCAAACCACGTGAAGCACCAATTTCTGCTCCTCTAGAAATAAAAGTAGTTTTACCATCCATATCTGCATAGGTATGGTTGTGATTAGGATTGTCATACGTAGTATATCCTAAAGAAGTGTTTATTACGTCAACTCCCAAACTATCTGCTCGTTCTGCCGCTTCTACCCAAAGTGTCTCTTCTAAAACTGTTTCTGTTTCTGAAATTTCTGATATAAATAAATAAAATTTTGCATCTGGAGCCGTACCAACATATTCATCCTTAATATACGCAGCAATTGAAGACAAAACATGGGTTCCGTGACTATTTCTTGTGTAGAAATTATCATTTCTATCAGCAAAGTTATAACCTCCTAAAATTTGATTATTATCTCTAATTCTACTAAAAGCATCTAAGGTATTTACATTAGGAAACCCCGCATCTATAATTGCTATTATTTGCCCTTCCCCAGTTAATTCTTGTTGATGCAAATAATCTCCTTTTAACATTTTAATTTGATTATCGGTTGCACCATAATTAAAATCAGTTAGGGTTTCATTCAACTTATTATAATGATTTGGAGTTATTGTTTTTCCTTTTGATTTACCGTTTAGATTCAACGATTTATTGGCAAATTCTATAGATGCTATAAAACTATAATTAGACATTAAAGTATTAATAGCTGCTACTTCTCCTTGAACATGAACAGCGTTTAACCATTTAGATTTCCCTAAAACAGTAACCGTTTTATCATTATTAAGTTGATTATAATACGCTTCATCAACAGGAACATCTTTAGAATCTAAAGGAATATTGAGTTTAGACCTTCTATCTAATGCTCTTTGAGTAAGCATTAAAGTAGGATTACTTAAAAAACTAGTTTCTTGAGGTTTATCTTTTATAAAAACCCAAACATCTTCTTGTGCTGAAACTTGAAAACAAAAAATTAGACATAAAAAAAGTAGTAATTTCTTCATATTCCGAAATTACTACTTTTTTATGATTTTATAAATGTTTTAAGAGATAACTCCAGAACCTAATAATTCTTCCTCTTTATACCAAGCGACAAATTGTCCTTCTTGTATTGCAGATTGTTTGTTTTCGAATTCAACATACAAACCAGATGCTACTTTGTGTAAAACAGCATTTTCTAAAGGTTGTCTGTACCTAATTCTTGCATCAACTTGCATGGTTTCTCCAACTTTTAAAGTTAAGTCTTCACGAATCCAGTGCATTTCTTCATTAGAAACAAACAATACATTTCTATACAGTCCTGGGTGATTTTTGCCTTCTCCGGTATAAATTACGTTTTCTACAACATTGGTTTCTATCACATATAAACCTTCTTTTGTACCACCAACATTTAAACCTTTACGTTGTCCTTTTGTAAAATAGTGTGCTCCTTGATGCTTACCAACCACTTTACCATCTTCTTTATTGTAAGTAAATTTGGTAGCGTAATATTTTAATTCTTCTTCTTTGTTTTCAAAAGTAGGAGTTTGTTTTGTGTATTGCTCAAAATCCGTAGGAATCGTTACAATTACCCCTTCTTTAGGTTGTAATTTTTGTTGTAAAAATTCAGGCAAACGAACTTTACCAATAAAACATAAACCTTGAGAATCTTTCTTTTCTGCCGTAATTAAATCTGCTTCTTTCGCTATTTCCCTAACTTCTGGTTTTGTTAATTCTCCTATTGGAAATAATGCTTTTACCAATTGTTGTTGAGATAATTGACATAAAAAATAAGACTGATCTTTATTATTATCCTTTCCTCCTAATAATTTATAAACCGGTTTTCCGTCTATAACTTCTTCACCTTTTCTACAATAATGACCTGTAGCAACATAATCTGCTCCCAATTTTAAAGCGATGTCCATAAAAACATCAAATTTAATTTCTCGGTTACAAAGTACATCTGGGTTTGGTGTTCTACCTTTAGAATATTCATCGAACATATAATCTACAATACGTTCTTTATATTGTTCACTTAAATCTACTACCTGAAAAGGAATTCCTAATTTTTCTGCAACAATCATTGCATCATTAGAATCTTCTAACCAAGGACATTCATTAGAAATAGTAACAGAATCATCGTGCCAATTTTTCATAAATAGCCCAATTACATCATACCCTTGTTCCTTTAATAAATGTGCAGTAACACTACTATCTACACCACCCGAAAGACCAACAACTACTCGTTTCATTTTTAATTTTTGAGGATGCAAAGGTACACATTAGAAATGGTTTTAACAGATTGAAAGAATTGATAAAGCCATTGTTTTGTTTTATATAACAAGTTCTTTTTAACAATACACGTAACAAACCGAGAATTAATCTTCTTTTTTACGAGAAAATGTGTTTTTCTTTCTAATTTCTTTTTCTGAAGCCACTTCTCCATCCATATAATACTCCCAATTACCTACTCTTAATCCATTTTTATAATTTCCAGTTTCTTTTAAAACACCGTCTAATTCAAAATATTTTGCCAATCCATTTAAAGCCCCGTTTTCATACGTAACCTCTTCAATTAAGACTCCTTTATTAGAATATTTACTAACAGTACCGTTTAACAATCCGTTTTTGTAGGCAGCAAACTCTGTAACTTGACCATCTTGATAATAAATTATTTGCGATCCATCTAATTTTCCATTTTTATAATTTTCTTCCGACATAATTATACCATCAGGATAAAAATATTTCCAATTACCAACTCGTTTTCTACCTTTTATAACACCTTCAGTTTCTATTTTTCCTTTTAGAGTGAAAAACTGAACATATAAAGAATCTGAATTATCAAAAAAAGTTTTTATAACTACTGGATGTTTAGATGTTGTAATGTCATAAAACTTAAAAACACCTACTTCTTTTCCATTTTTAAATTGACCAACATAACGAATTCGTTTATTTGGATAATATTTTTTCCAAACACCTACCTTTTCATTGTTAGCATTTACTTGATTAATTTTTTGTGCATTAAAATTTTCACTTGTAAAAAAACAAGCAAAAAATAGTAAAATAAAAAACAGTCTTTTTATCTTTATCATTCAAATATAATTTTAAAACAAAGATACATTAATAGTGCCAAAAACAAATCTTCTTTTCGTTACCGAAGAACTCCACAACATGGAAAACCCTAAAAGGGAAAACCGACAAAGAGTTGCTAATATTATTTTAGAAAATCCACAATTATTTAAAGAACTGGTTACTATTACGTTTGATACCGAAAATAAAGTATCTATAAAGGCTGCTTGGGTTTTAGAATGGATTTGTACACACCATCATTTAGAATGGATTTTACCTCATTTAGATGAATTCACTCTAAAAATTAAAACCTTAAAATTTGATAGTGCTATTAGACCATGTGCTAAAATTTGCGAACATTTAGCTACTGCTTATTATTCTAAAAAAGAAAATACTGTACAAAAGAAACTTACAAATAACCACATAGACAAGATAATAGAAACAGGTTTCGATTGGTTAATAACACCACAAAAAATTGCAGTAAGAACCTATACAATGAATACTTTGTATTTTTTTGGATTGGAAAAAGAATGGATTCATCCAGAATTAAAACATTTAATAGAAACTAAAATTATCCATGAAAGTAAAGGTTGTAAAGCACGTGGAAGAATCATTTTAGAATTGATAGAAAAAAGAGGTTAAAAAGACACGAATTTCACAGATTCCACAAATTTGATTGTTAACAATTGCGTTTTAATTATTTTGGTTGATACTGAATAATCATAAAATATTTGTTTTGAATTAAAAAAATAGCACCAACAGAATTAAAAATAAAAAAACAGTGAATTAGGGGCTGTTAAGTTTTAAAAATTCAACTATCTATTTGTGTTAATCCTTGAAATTCGTGTACAAAAAACATCATAAATCTGCTAAATTCACTATTTTTGCAATTAACAACATAACGAAAAAATGGAATTAACACAATTAAATGCCATCTCTCCTATTGATGGTCGCTATAGAGGTAAAATATCAAAATTATCAGATTATTTTTCGGAAGAAGCTTTAATAAAATACAGAGTTCGAGTAGAAATTGAATATTTTATTGCTTTGTGTGAAATTCCTTTACCGCAATTAGCAGATTTTAATATCGATTTATTTGACGATTTACGTAAAATTTATATTGATTTTACTACAGAAGACGCTCAGAAAATAAAAGATATTGAAAGCATTACAAACCACGATGTAAAAGCTGTTGAATATTTTATCAAAGAAAAATTTGATGCTTTAGGTTTACAAAAACATAAAGAGTTTATCCATTTTGGATTGACTTCTCAAGATATCAACAACACCGCTGTTCCACTTTCTATTAAAGAGGCAATGAACGATGTTTATGTACCTCATTATACTGAGCTTTTAGAGAAGTTACAAGAATTAGTTATTGAGTGGAAAGACATTTCTATGTTGGCAAGAACTCATGGTCAGCCAGCATCTCCAACAAGATTAGGAAAAGAAATAGAAGTTTTTGTGGTGCGTTTAAAAGCGCAATTCGAATTATTAAATGACATACCAAGTGCTGCAAAATTTGGTGGAGCAACAGGTAATTACAACGCACACAAAGTTGCATACCCAAGTATAGACTGGAAAGAATTTGGAAGTACTTTTGTACAAGGAAAATTAGGTCTACACCATTCTTTTCCTACAACTCAAATAGAACACTACGATCATTTAGCTGCTTTATTTGATAATTTAAAACGTATAAACACTATTATTTTAGATTTAGATAGAGATTTCTGGACATACGTTTCTACAGATTATTTTAAACAAAAAATTAAAGCAGGTGAAGTTGGTTCTTCTGCAATGCCACATAAAGTAAATCCTATTGATTTTGAAAATTCAGAAGGAAACTTAGGTTTAGCAAATGCAATTTTCGAACACCTTTCAGCTAAATTACCAGTATCTCGTTTACAACGTGATTTAACGGATAGTACTGTTTTACGTAACGTTGGTGTACCATTTGGTCATACAATTATTGCATTTACATCTACCTTAAAAGGATTGAATAAATTATTGTTAAACAAAGAAAAGTTTGCGCAAGATTTAGAAAACAATTGGGCGGTTGTTGCAGAAGCAATTCAAACAATTTTAAGACGTGAGGCATATCCAAATCCTTATGAAGCATTAAAAGGATTGACGAGAACGAATGCTAAAATCAACCAAAAATCTATTGCAGACTTTATTGATACTTTAGAAGTTTCATCAGAAATTAAAGAAGAATTAAAAGCAATTACACCAAGTAATTATACAGGTATTTAAGCTATGTTAAAAACAGAACCAAGAAACAAGAATCAAGAATCAAGACAAAAGGATGCTAAAAAACAGTATCCTCTTGTATCTTGTTTCTTGGTTTTATTCAGTATTATATTTTTCTCTTGTCAGTCAGATATAAAAGATAACTCAGATCGCTTTAAAAAAGGGGTTTTTGAGATTCCTGCAGGAGATGGATATAGTAAAACAACGATCACTAGAAAAGATAGTCTTCAAATTGAAGAGTATGATAAAATCATAAGCATCTCTAATGATAGTACTTATGGAGAAAAAAAGATAAAACATATTGATACATTATATATCAAATGGAAAAATAATTTCTTCTATACTTTAAAAATGAAATCTCCAAAAAAGGAAATTGATAAAGAACCTATCTATGTTCAAATTACGAAAGTAACAGATAGTTCTTTTAGTTTTTCTGCAAAAATTGGCTTTAGTAAATTTGCTACAGATGGTACTATTTATAAAGTGAAATAGAAAACAAAAACTCTTGTTTAAAAGAATACTTAGCATTTTTTTCCTTTTCCTATTGATGATACCAACTTCAATAGAAATACTGCATGATTTAGCAAATCATGAGCATGCTGTTTGTACCTCTATTACAGATCATCACATACATAAACAGCATTTAGACTGTGCTGAATTCCACAAGCAATTAACCGTATTCTCTATGGATTTTACATCTAATTATGATGTGATTCCCAAACACTTTTACGCTTCAACTTTTATAGATAAACCACAGAGAATTAAAAAGGTTTATCAATCTATAAAACCTCCTAGAGGCCCACCCTATTTTACTATTTAAATATATCATTGTGAAAGAGAAAAGATTGAAAACACCTATTAACTAACTTTCGCAGTGTACCGTATTAAAACCCTTTGTGTTAAAAAGACCTAAGGGTCTAAATTAATTTTAATAGTAAAATAACATCAATGAAAACATTTATAAAATTGCTACTTTTAGTAGCAGGGTTTTCTGTGAATGCACAAAACAGCATTTCAGGAACTATTACAGATAGCAACAATAATCCATTGGAGCAAGTACAAATTTATGCACAAGAATTGCATAAAGGAACGACAACCAAAGAAGACGGAAGCTATATTTTAAGAAACATTCCGAAGGGGAAAATAAAAATAACTTTTAGCTATTTAGGGTTTAAAACATTTTATAAAATAATTGAATTTAACAAAGAAAACATAACTCTAGACATTCAATTACAAGAAAGTCCATTTCACATGGATGAAGTTGTAATATCTGCTCCTTTTAATAAATTACAGTCAGAAAATGTAATGAAAATAGAAAGCCTTTCTGCTAAATCTATTATTAAATCTGGCGCTACTTCCCTTGTAGAAGGAATTACAAATATCCCTGGAGTTTCGCAAATATCTACGGGAGGTTCTATAGGAAAACCTGTAATTAGAGGTTTAAGCGGTAATAGAGTTTTAGTCTATACGCAAGGTATTCGTTTAGAAAATCAGCAATTTGGTAGTGAACACGGCTTAGGTATTAACGATGCTGGAATAAGTAATATTGAGGTAATAAAAGGACCTGCATCTCTACTTTATGGATCCGATGCACTAGGTGGTGTTTTATATCTAATTCCAGAAAAATTTGCGGCAGAAAACTCTAAAGAACTAAATGTTAGTCATCGTTTTTTTGGTAATACATTAGGAACAAATACATCTGTTGGTGCTAAATTATCTTCAGAAAGCTGGAAATTTTTAGCAAGAGGAACGTATGCAAATCATGTAGATTATAAAATCCCTACGGATGAAAGAGTTACCAACACCCGTTTTAACGAAAAAGATTTTAAAACAGGAATTGCTTATTCTAAAAATAATTTTACATCAGAGGTTCGTTATAATTTTAACCGATCTAAATTAGGCTTGCCAGAAGAAGGTGTTGCAGAACAATCTACCAGTAGAACGCTTTTAGAACCTTATCAAGCAATAGACAATCATATTATAAGCTCTCATAATCATTTCTTTTTGGGCGATTCTAAAATAGATTTAGACTTAGGGTATACTTTTAATGATAGACAAGAATTTGAAGAGCATCATGATGAACATGAAGATGATCATGATCATGATCATGGAGAAGAAGAACATGAAGAAGCTGCTTTAAGAATGAAATTAAAAACATTTAGTTATAATGCTAAATATCATTTTCCTAAAATAGGAAATGTTGAAATTTTAACCGGAGTACAAGGATTACATCAAACAAATACCAACTTTGGAGAAGAGATATTAATTCCTGATGCGACTATAAACGATTTCGGAGTTTTTACCACGGCTTACTATTCTTGGAATAGAAATACATTACAAGCAGGAGTGCGTTATGATAATAGAAATATAGAAACAGAAAGACACGAAGTTGCACATGAAGAGGAAATCCATATTTTTGAAGCAGTTGATAAATCTTATAATAGTTTTACATCTTCATTAGGTTTTAAAACCTCTATAACAGACAATTTTGTAGCAAGAATAAATATAGCAACTGGTTTTAGAGCACCAACTTTAGCAGAATTATCTTCTAACGGAGTGCATCATGGTACCAATAGATTTGAAAAAGGAAACAACAATCTTACCAATGAGAAAAATACTCAGTTTGATCTTTCTTTAGAGTATAAAACAGAACATTTTGAGTTGTTTGCAAACGGATTCTATAATTTATTAAACGATTATATTTTTATTTCTCCAACAGGAGAAGTTGAAGACGGAGAGCCTGTTTATAGTTACTTACAAGAAGATGCAAAATTATATGGTGGTGAATTTGGTTTTCACTTACACCCTCACCCTTTAGATTGGTTGCATTTAGAAAGTTCTTTTGAAACCGTAATTGGCGAACAAGATAATGGAGATTACCTACCTTTAATTCCAGCCAATTCTTGGAAAAACACGTTAAGAACTGAGTTTGACATAAAAAACTGGATGCAACAAGGTTACGCTTCAGTAACTTTAAAAAGTACATTTTCTCAAAATAACATTGGTCCATTTGAAACCTACTCACCTAGCTATAACCTAATCAATTTTGGTCTTGGTGGAGACATCACTTTAAATGATATTAAGTTTTCTACAAGTTTATCTGTAAACAACCTATTAGACACAAAATATATAAACCATTTGTCTAGATTAAAATCTGATGAAATTTTAAATCAAGGAAGAAATATAATCTTAGGGATTAATTTTAGTATATAAAAGAGTACAAAGAAATTAAAAAAAAGTGCTGAGTTATAAAACTCAGCACTTTTTTTTATTTCACGTATTTTGTTTTCTTAATAAAACTTAAAGAAATAAAAGCTGCTAAAAAGAAAACAGCTAAAGCCAATACACTAGATTGTATAGATATCATAGAATTTAAAATTCCGAAAGTTACCATACCTACAACTAAGGCTATTTTTTCTGTCACATCAAAAAAGCTAAAATAGGACGCATTATCTTCTGTTTTTGGTAGCATTTTCGAGTACGTAGATCTTGCTAAAGACTGTATAGCCCCCATTACCAAACCTATTAAGGCTCCTAAAATATAAAAGTACATTTCTATATTCGGAGTGTCTTTAGTTAAGTTAAAACCTATAAAACAAACCAATCCCCAAATAGCAATGGTAATTTTTAATGTTTTTATATTCCCTATTTTATTTGACAATCTAGAAAACAAAAAAGCGCCAATAATTCCTACAAACTGAACTAATAAAATTGTTGCAATTAAGTTTAAAGTTTCTAAGCCTAAAATAGTACCAAAAATACCTGCCATTAAAATAATAGTCTGCACGCCGATACTCCATAAAAAGAATGAAATTAAAAATATTTTTAATTCTCTATAAGCAAATAATTCTTTAGCAACTTTTTTTATTTCTTTTAATCCTTTCGCAAAATAATTGTCTTTAGGGATTTCTTTTTTCTCTTCATTAGGCAATTTAGCATAGGTTATTTGTGCAAAACCAAGCCACCACAAACCTACTAAGACAAAAGATAATTGTGAGCCAAATTGTTTATCATAAAAACCAAAAACTTCAGTTTCTATTAAAACTAAACACAAAAGCAATAATAAAATAGAGCCTAAATACCCTAACATAAACCCTTTTGCACTTGCATTGTCTTGTTGTTCTGGTAAAGCAACTTCTGGCAAATAAGCATTATAAAACACGATACTTCCCCAAAAACCTATACTCGCTAAAATGGTAAAAAGGATTCCCGCCCAAAGCGTTTCTTTTCCTGTAAAAAAATATAAACTCATTACAGAGAGCGCGCCTAATAAACAGAAACCTTTTAAAAATTTCTTTTTATTACCAGCATAATCTGCAATACCAGAAAGCATGGGTGATATAAAAGCTACCACTAAAAAAGAAAAGGCCATTGCATAATTATACAAGGTTGTCGGATTCCAAAGTGTCCCTAAAAAAGTGATTTTTCCTTCTGCATTTGCAAAACCTTCCGAAGCCGTTAAACCTGCATAATAAATAGGAAAAACAGCGGTACTAATTACTAAAGAATATACTGAGTTTGCCCAATCATAAAAAGCCCAAGCATTGATTAATTTTTTATCTCCAATTTTTAACATAAAATCTATTTTATAAAAAAACCGTTCAAAAAAACATCTTTTTTTGAACGGTTACAATATAGGAAATCTATTTGTTTCCTTATTTTTTATTTATAGCTTTTACTTTGCATTATACTCTGCAGCATATTTTTTAGCCGTTGGTAAATAATTTCTTAAATCTTGTATTCTAGATTCATTAGAAGGGTGAGTACTTAAAATTTCTGGTTGAGAACTTCCGTTAGATAAATTACTCATTCTTACCCAAACCTCAGCAGCTTCTTCTCCATCATATCCAGCCATAATCATAAAAACCAAACCTAACCTATCTGCTTCCTGCTCATGAACTCTACTAAATTTTAACATTCCTAAACCAGTAGTAACACCAAATGCAGTATTCCATAATTGTTGAGATTCTTCACTTTTACCAGAAGTACCCAATGCTACGGCAACACCACCTAATTGTTGTAATTGTCCTTGAGACATTCTTTCTTGTCCGTGTTTAGCAAAAGCATGTGCAACTTCGTGCCCCATTACTGCTGCAACTCCATTTTCATTAGCACAAATTGGCATAATACCAGTGTAAAAAACAACTTTCCCTCCTGGCATACACCAAGCATTTACGGTTTCATCATCTACTAAATTAAATTCCCATCTATAAGAATCTGCTTCTGAGCTCATATTGTTTGCTCGCATAAAACGATCTACAGCTGCAGAAATATTTTTACCAACATTTTTAATTTGATTAGACATTGCAGTATTTGTAGATAATTTATTTTCTTCTAAAAAAGTACTGTATTGGGCAAAACTAGTAGGTAAAACTTGCGCATCACTCACAAAATTGACACGGCTTCTACCCGTAATTGGTACTGTACTACACTCTACAAAAAGTAAAACCGTTAAAACTAAAACTGCTATTTTTTTCATCTATTTATTTTTTATGATCACTAATTAATAAGACACATCTATTTCTAAATTGTCACTATTGGTTGATTGTTTACAATTCTATAAAATTACATATTCTATCTTAATCAAAAAAACAATTTATTGACGAAAGTTAAATATGTAATTATGTCACAAAGTTTTCGTCTAACTTAAAAACATTTAAAATTTATGAAAAATATTTTCTCTTTACTAGTTTTAATTTTATTGATTAGCTGTAATGGTATAGCTCAGACATCATCCAAAGAAAAAAAAACATACACCATTGAAAAAACAAATGCTGAATGGAAAAAAGAATTGACAGCTAAACAGTATTATATATTACGAGAAGCAGGTACAGAAAAACCTTTTTCTAGTTCTTTTAATACAAACAAAACAAAAGGAACTTACGTTTGCGCTGCTTGTGAAACACCACTTTATAAATCTGAATACAAATATGATTCTGGTTCTGGTTGGCCTTCTTTTGACCGAGCAATAAAGAAAAATGTAGAGTTAGATATAGATTATAAAATTGGTTATGCAAGAACAGAATTAAAATGCAATACCTGTGGAGGTCACTTAGGTCATTCTTTTGATGATGGTCCTAAAAACACTACAGGAAAACGTCATTGTATTAATGGAGACGCCTTAAAATTCACAACCAAATAAGTAACAATTATAAACAAAAAACCAAATTAAAGTTAATTTCTTGTTAAAAATGCATATATTTAAGAAAAAACTGCATTATAATTAAAAAGAAATTTTCATTGATTAAAGAACTACTTTTAATAATACTTGTTTTGCTTGTAATTGAAACGCATTCTCAACAAACAAAACAAACTCTTTTAAAATCTACAATATCTACAGTAGGTAGTACATCTGTATATCCTATTTCTAGCAATAAAATAAGGTATACAGTTTTACAAAGCATTGGTCAATCTAGTATTATTGGCACAAAAATTACTACTAAAAGAAATGTCCAACAAGGTTTTTTAAATAATATTAAAGAATTTAGTATCAATAATTCTAACAAAGATATTATTGATGAATCTCTTAGCATTGTCATTTCTCCAAATCCTTTTATAGAATATCTAACACTTAATTTCTCCAAAGAAACTAAGCATAAAATTCATATACACATATATGATATTAATAGGAAAATTATCTTTAAAAAAGAATACTCCACCACAGACAATTTACTAATTCCCCTGAAAAATTATAGTATAGGCATCTATATTATACGCATACAAAGCGGTAATAAAACGTTTACAGAAAAAATACTAAAAACAGAATAAGAGATGTGGAAAAATATCTCAAATATTATAATTATAACTGTTGTATTTATTTTTATGAACGATACAACAAAGGCACAACAAGTCTATATTGAAACTGGTTTTGAAAATGCCTATTTTAAAGATTACGTTAATAATTTAGGAAATAATACTTTAGATTTAAGTTACTCAAAAGCACAAGAATTTTTTATTGAAAGTGGTTTTAGATTTAAATTAGATGAAGAACGTTTTACTTGGGAAATAGGCCTGGGATACAATAAATATAAAATTAACACTGGTTTTTATTCCGGTAATATTAGCATACCTACAACGTATAATTTAAGCTATGTAACCTTAAAACCAGGTATCAACTTTGCCGCTGTTAATGAAAGACGGTTAAAAGTACAAATACACGCACATATTTCTTACGATAGGCTTATTGCAGGAACAAGAACCTATAAAGACAATACAGTAAACCTATATAAGGAAAATACTTTTGACAAAAGCTTAATTAGAATACACAGAGGAATAAGTGTAGAATATGTTATTCATGATAATCTATCTACCTATATAAAATATAATGTAGCCGATAGTTTTAAAGAAAAAAGCCAAGACAGTAATATAGAAGAATCATATTCATTTCACACCAAGGCATTTTCATTTGGATTGTTATTCTATATTTTAAGATTAAATAACAGAAGGTTCTAAAAAATAAATATGAAATTTTCACATAAAATACAGCTCTTTTTATTTTTACTAACAAACACGTTTCTGTTTGGTCAAACGCCTGGTTTTAATTATCAGGCGTTAATTTTAAATAACGAAGAAATTCAGATTCCTGGAACAAACGTGTTAGAAAATAAAGTTCCTTTAGGTCTAGAGGAAATTACCCTACGTTTTACTATAACAAATGAAACCGCTGTAGAATACATAGAAGAACATACAATTAGTACAGATGAAAACGGAATGGTTTCCCTTATTGTAGGCGAAGGTACTCCTATAAGTAATACATTTTATGATATTAATTGGGATGGAAAGTTAAAACATTTAAATGTTGAACTAAATATTCTAAATGATAACGACGGTTTTGTCTTTTTAGACAGTCAAAAAATATTATACATACCTCAACCTGGTAGTGGAAACGGTAATGGAAACGGTAATGGAAACATAAAAATAGTGAATTCTTTAGGAGACCTATCTCCTCCTTATCAATTAGGAGATATCATTTGGCTCACAGAATATGGTATAAATAACAACCCATCATTAATGATTTGGGATAATACAAGTTGGCTTCCTGTAAATGCAGATTTTGATCCTACTAATGAATTTGGACTTATAGTAGTAGCAAACGAAAATATTAGAGCTACTCAATTTGAAAGTCCTGATATTGGAGATCAAGTTTGGAATCAGACTTGTAACTGTATAGAAATATACAATGGTACTCATTGGGTTTCATTTAAAAACATGAAAGCACAAAATGGTCTTTACATAAGTGACAACAAAGTAAAACTAGGTGGTATTTTAATTGAACCGACTTTAATTACTACAAGCGCAACAAACACATTTGCCTTTGCAGGTTTGCAAGAAAGCACAAATACTGAAGATCAAATAGTCGTTATGGATAAAAGTACAGGTGTTTTAAGGCAAAAAGCTAGTTCTACTCTCCATCAAAAAAAACAAGTAATTATTATTGCTTCTGATGGTCAATTAGAATTTACCACTCCCCTCAACATTACAAATTCTGATAAAATAGATGTATTTAGAAACGGTGTTCGTATCAATTTTGTTGCAATTAACAATACTACTATAAAACTAGAACAAGAAGCGAAATGTTACCAAGATGATAAAGTTAGAATAGTCCAACTATATTAATACATCACTCATAAAAAACTGAAAAGCCTATGAATAAAAACAATTAAAAAAGAAAAATAACAATTAAATTAATTAAAAATGAAAACTATGAAAACGAATTATTTAAAATTAACAGTATTAGGAATTATGATTATGGTAGCTAGCGCCATGAATGCCCAAAGAACAGAGACCTCAACTAATGCTGCAACCGATTTTACAAAACAAGCAAATACTGTTTTAGGTGATGCTGGCGGCTCTATTAAAGTTATAGATAATAAGGGTACAATTAAGTATTTACAATCTAGTAATGGTGTAACCATGTTTACTGATACTGCACCCGATGGTGGTGTAATTACAACCTGGCAATTGGGTGGTACTTTAACAGATGATACTTATATAGACGCATCCGGAGCTATTTTTGCTATTACAGGAATTGATGGAATTGACTCAACCGCTGGAGATGCTGAAAACTCTGCTGCCACAGCTTTTGACACTACAGGATATTCATTATTAGTTAGGGATGAAGCTACTGGTGAAACAAAAAAACTTTTAATGACTAATTTCATTGATGTTCTATGGGATGAAACAGAATTAACTGCAGATGTAACAACTGACTTTACTGTGGATGCCGTTGGTATCTTAGCAACTACAAACGTTAATCGTGTATCTGTGTATAGAAATGGTGCAAAATTAAGATCTGGTACAGACTATACAATTACAACTGTTAATGAAGTAAACATAGTTGTTGCTTCATTAGGCGGTACTGCTTATACTGGAGATGTTTTTGAAGTACACTTTATTAAGTAAAAATAGCATCCTTATAAATTATGGTTTGTATAATTACAAGCCATAATTTTACTTGTCCTTGTCTTAAAATAAAACTCTCTTATTTTCAAAATCAACTTTCTTAACTTTTTAACTTTATAACTTTATAACTTTATAACTCTATTTTATAAATAAAAAATGCAGCACTTTCTAAAGCAACATATTATCTCTTTTTTACTACTATTAGTGACTAGTATATATGCGCAAGAAGTTAGCGTTATCAATAACAAAGGAACTATACTTAACATAAGAAATAATACAGTTACAACTGCTAACACGAGTAATTCAAATCCAGTAGAAAACGATATTTGGTTTGATACTTCTTCCTCACCCACTACTATTAAAATTTATAATGGTACTTCTTGGGAAAAATTATCGCCAACAGCTACGAAAGGATCTGTATTTTTTGCAGGTGCTACTGGGATACCTACAGAAGACAATACTCAATTATTCTGGGATAGCACCAATAATAGATTGGGTATAGGAACAAGTTCTCCTACAAATAAGTTTCATGTTACGGGAGCCATGAGAACGGAAGGCATTTTAAACTCTGATGGTACTATAGGCCGACCATCATACAGATTTAAAAATGATACAGATACTGGAATGTACAGCCCTGTCGCAGATGAAATTAGCTTTTCAGTTGGTGGTATTGAAGCTCTAAACATAGATGAAATATCTAATAATACAACTGTAACAATAAAACAAACATTAAAATTAGATGGTCATATTCTAGATGAAAATAATTCAACAGGCACTTATGGACAAATTTTATCAGCAACCAATACTGGAACAATTTGGATAGATCCTTCTGCTGTAAATACGGATACTCAAAAAATTAATATTTATACTTTAAATGCAGATGGTAAAAATTTAGAAATCTCATTAGAAAATGATGGAGAAACAACAAAACAAACAGATTTATCAGCATTAAAAATTACAGGTGATGTTTCAGGAACTTTAGCTTTAGCAACCGTTGAAAGAATACAAAACATAGATGTTTCGAACATATCTCCAACAGACGGACAAACATTAGTTTATGATAATACTTCATCTCAATATATACCTAAAAAAACTTTTATACCTACAGTAAGCGAGCGCTACCCAAATGCAATACAAACAATTGCAGAATCTTCCAATTTTACAACAATCAACTTTCAATCTCAAAATTTTACTCCCAACTCTTCAGACTACACTAATACTTCAGATGGAATTACTGTGCTTAAAGCGGGACGTTATAAAATTACTTACAGAATTACATCCGAAGCAATAAATAATGTTCGAGTTGGAGGAGAATTTCAGCTCACAAAAAATACGATATCGGTAAATAATACAAGAGCTTATAGCTATCAAACAAGTAGTTTGGTAAATAAAAGTACTGTAACAATGGTAAAAATTTTAGACTTAATTGTAAATGATAAAATTGGAGTTGAAGGTAGAGTTTACGAAAGTGATCGTGGAACTCCAGATAGTTTAAGCATACTCCCTGAAGGAACTATGTTAACTATTGAAAAAATTAATTAAGAAGAAAACGAAACACTTTATCCTTTTATAAAGCGATTTTACTTGCTAATTTGGCTATAATCATTTACAGTTTTCAGGATATCTATTATTGTAGAATACGAGAGAGTATTCGCTGAAATATACAACCATTCACACTTAAAAAACACTAAAAGTCATATTAAGCCTCAACAGTTTATAACGTATTTTTTTGTATCTTACTTACATAATTTATTATTGATGGAAAAAGAGGAAATTGCAGATTTATTAGAAGAAAATCACAATACTTTATTTAAATGGTTAGAAGATCAACCAAATGAAAACTGGGAAAAAGGCCCCGATGGAAAATGGACTGTAGGACAACAAATATTGCATTTAGTAAACAGCTTACAACTTTTAAATAACGCTTTAAGTTATCCTCGCTTTTTTTTTAAATACAAATTTGGGTTGTGTAATAGAGAACCTAGAGATTACAAAACGATTGTAAGTAAGTACTGTCAAGAATTAGTTGACAATAAAGATAAAACAAAGAAATACAATCAAAAGTTAAAAAAACCATTACTGAAAGATAGAGAACGTCTATTAACAAAACTGCAAATACAGAGTAAAAAACTACAATTTAAAATCAAAAAAATTAGTGATGTTAATTTAGACACGTTGGTACTTCCGCATCCTTTAATGGGTAAAATGACTATTAGAGAAATTATTATGTGGACAGCATATCACACAGAACATCATACCAAAATATTAATAATGAATTATGGTGAAGAGACTTATTGCTAACCTCACTGGGGTATAAACTATCCAATTTTACTTCGTGATAAAAATAAAATCACAAGTTTTAAATTCATATTATTCAATATTTTAATAAGAAACTTCGTTTTTACTTAACCTATTTACCTTTAATTGATCTCAAATCAATTAATAAATATCTTTAACCACATATTTTCTAATTCTGATTCAATAAAAAACTATTCTAATTCATATATTTGTGCTTCCTAAAAAAGAAGACGAATTATGTTTAATAATTTAAGCGATAAATTAGATAAAGCTTTACACACCTTAAAAGGTCATGGTAAAATTACAGAGGTAAATGTTGCAGAAACATTAAAAGAAGTTAGAAGAGCGTTGTTAGACGCCGATGTTAACTTTAAAATTGCCAAAGATTTTACTAAAAGAGTTCAATCCAAAGCTTTAGGGCAAGACGTATTAACTACGTTAAACCCAGGGCAATTAATGGTAAAGTTAGTTAAAGATGAACTAACAGAATTAATGGGTGGAGAAACTGTAGGTGTTAATTTAGGTGGTTCGCCAACTGTAATTTTAATGTCTGGTTTACAAGGTTCTGGTAAAACTACTTTTTCAGGAAAATTAGCTAACTTTCTTAAGGATAAAAAATCTAAACAAGTTTTATTAGTTGGTTGTGATGTTTATAGACCTGCTGCAATAAATCAATTACAAGTTGTTGGAGAACAAATTGGTGTTGAGGTGTATGCAGAAGTTGGAAACAACAATCCTGTTGAAATTTCACAAAACGCAATAAAACATGCAAAAGCAAACGGTAAAAACGTAGTTATTATTGATACTGCTGGTCGTTTAGCTGTGGATACAGAAATGATGAATGAAATTTCTAACATTCATAAAGCTGTAAGTCCACAAGAAACTTTATTTGTAGTAGATTCTATGACAGGGCAAGATGCAGTAAATACTGCAAAAGCTTTTAATGATATCTTAAATTTTGATGGAGTTGTTCTTACAAAATTAGATGGAGATACTCGTGGTGGAGCTGCATTGTCTATTAAATCTGTTGTTGATAAACCTATTAAGTTTATTGGTACTGGAGAAAAAATGGATGCAATAGATGTATTCCATCCAGATAGAATGGCTGATCGTATTTTAGGGATGGGAGATGTTGTTTCTTTAGTAGAAAGAGCACAAGACCAATACGATGAAGAAGAAGCTAGAAAATTACAGAAAAAGATTGCTAAAAATCAATTTGGTTTTGATGACTTTTTAAGTCAGATTCAACAAATCAAAAAAATGGGTAGCATGAAAGATTTAGTTGGTATGATTCCTGGTGCTGGTAAAGCAATGAAAGATGTAGATATAGATGATGATGCTTTTAAAGGTATCGAAGCTATTATTCATTCTATGACGCCAGAAGAAAGAAGTACACCAACAACAATAAATGCCAGTAGAAAAAAGAGAATTGCAAAAGGTTCTGGAACTTCGGTTAATGAAGTTAATCAATTAATGAAGCAATTTAACCAAATGAGTAAAATGATGAAGATGATGCAAGGCGGCGGCGGCAAAAAGATGATGCAAATGATGAAAGGAATGAAGTAATTTTTTTAGTCTCAGTTTTCAGTAACAGTTCACAGTAAAATTATGGATTTTAAAGAATTATTGGCTTATAAAAAGGCATTTGATTTATCAATGAAAATCTTTGAATTGTCTAAATCTTTTCCAAAAGAAGAAAAATATTCATTAACAGATCAAGTAAGAAGAAGTTCACGCTCTGTTTGTGCAAATATTGCTGAAGCCTATAGAAAAAGAAGATATCCGAAACATTTTATAAGTAAACTTACAGATTCTGATGGTGAAAATTCAGAAACAAATACTTGGTTAGATTTTGCATTAGCTTGTAAATATATTTCCGATAATGATCACAATAATTTTTCTAATCAAAGTAAAGAGATTGGGAAATTAATAAATTATATGATTAATAATCCAGGTAAATTTGGAGTTGAAATTAATTAAATTAAAGAAAATAAATATTTGCCGTTAAATTTACAGCGTACAAACTGTGACTGAAAACTGCGACTGAATACTGAATACTGAATACTGAAAATATGATTTTATTAGACGGAAAAAAAACATCTGCAGACATTAAAGAAGAAATTGCTTTAGAAGTAAGAGATTTAAAAAGTAAAGGAGCTGATACGCCTCATTTAGCAGCGATAATCGTTGGAGACGACGGTGCAAGTATCACTTATGTGAATGCAAAAGTAAAAGCTTGTGAGCTTGTTGGTTTCGAATCTACTTTAATTAGATTACCAGATGATACTAACGAAGAAGATTTATTAAATGAAATTGCTATTTTAAATATTGATAAAGATATTGATGGTTTTATTGTTCAACTTCCGTTACCAAAACACATAGATGAGCAAAAAATATTAATGGCTATAAACCCTGATAAGGACGTAGACGGCTTTCATCCAACGAACGTTGGAAAAATGGCTTTAAATTTACCTACTTTTATCTCTGCAACTCCTTTTGGAATTTTAGAGCTATTAGAAAGATATAAAGTTGAAACTTCAGGAAAACACGTAGTTGTTTTAGGTAGAAGTCATATTGTTGGTAGCCCAATGAGTATTTTATTATCGCAAAAAAGAAAGGTTGGTAACGCAACGGTAACAATGTGCCATAGTAGAACTAAAAACTTAAAAGAAATAACCTTACAAGCAGATATTATTATTGCTGCAATTGGTATTCCTGAGTTTTTAAAAGCAGATATGATAAAAGACCATGTTACTGTAATTGATGTTGGTATTACTCGTTTAGAAGATGCTACTAAAAAAAGTGGATTTAGATTGGTTGGAGATGTCGCTTTTGATGAAGTTTCTAAAAAATCTGATTTTATTACTCCTGTTCCTGGTGGAGTTGGTCCAATGACTATTGCCATGTTATTAAAAAACACATTATTAGCTTGCCAAAGAAAAAGCTAATTTTTTATAAGGTATAAAAAAAAGCGATGCATTAAATGCATCGCTTTTTTTTGCTTAAAATTGTATTAATTAAATATTATTTTCTGCAAATTCTTTTCTGTAAATTTTTACAATTACTAAAAATAAACTGATTAATAATGGCCCGAAAATTAAACCAATAAACCCAAATAAAGGTACCCCAACAATAACACCAATTAAGGTAATTAAAGGGTGTACATCATCTAATTTTTTTAATACCAAAAGCCTTATAATATTATCTGTAGAACCAACCACAACTATCCCATAAATTAAGATTCCCCAAGCAGCAACACTGTCTCCAGAAGCTAACGTTAAAATAAAAACAGGTAATATACCTACAAAGGTTCCTATAAAAGGAATCATAGAACCTACTGTAACAATTGTAAACCAAAAGAATGGGTTATTGATATCGAAAATTAGAAAACCTATTAATGCAATAATACCTTGTGCAATAGCTACTAAAGGAATTCCTATGGTATTAGAACGAACCATAGACTTCGCTTCAGATCCTATTATCTTTAAATTCACTTCGTTTATTGGTAGATATTTGTATAAAGATTGTCTTAAGATTTTTTCATTTACCAACATAAAGTATAATAAGAAGTACATTAAACCAATGGATATAAATATATTAAAGGTACTACCTACAAAACCTTGTAAGTTATCTGTTATCCAACTAGACACTTCTTCCGCGTCTATACTATCTGTAAAATTATAACCTACTTTACTTTCTAAAGAAGTCATTTGTGTTTTAAACTTTGATACAACCTCTTCTGAATTTCCAACTACATCACGCACTTTATTTGCCAACATTAATAAAATACCCGAAATTGGTAAAAGTATACCTATAAAGGAAACTACGATTAAAAAAGCTGCGGCAATATTTGGTTTCCAATTTTTATTAACCAAAAAAAGCATTGCTTTTCTTAATAAAACAAAAATAGTTATTGCCCCTAAAACACCTGATAAGTATGGGATTAACTCCCTGAAAATTAGAATTAAAATAAATAAAATAAGTAATAAAACAAATATTTGTCTTATTATTCTTGGTGCAATAGTATCTTTCATAGTTAGTAGTTTATCGCAATTTAGGAATAATGTAATGTTAATATTATAACAATCAATTTAGAAATTAACACAAATGTAATTTAGACCTCTTCTCTATGTACCAAATCTATAGAAAAAGCAGGCAAACAAACTGCCATATATTCACATGGTTCTATAAAAGGATTTGAATATTGAACTCTCGTATTTTTTTCTATTTTAATAGATTCTCCAGCAGATAAAATAATAGTTTCTCCATCTATTATAAATTGTTTTTTTCCTTTGATAATGTACGTGTATTCTTCAAATTCTGGCGTTTGAAAAGGTTCACTCCAACCAGAAGGCGCAATCATGTGTGCAATACTTATTTGAGAGTTTCCATCGGTTGCTTGTCCGAAATGTTCTTCTATTACTTTACCGTCTGTGGTTGGAACCACAAAGGGTGCTTTTTGAATGGTATATTTTTTCTTCATAAATATTGGTTTTGCGAAAGCGATTGAAACGGCATCCTTTTTATGTAAAAACTCCTATTTAATAAATATAACAAAATATTATTTATTAAATAGGAGTTTTTAAAATATCAATTTATTTCTACATAAAAAGATATAGCCTTTCGACTTCGCTCAAGATAAATTTCAAGCGCGGTTTTGTTAAAAAAATAAAGCGACAAAATTTGCCCTAAAATTTAATTAAACCAAACGATAAAAGATTTCATTTTTGCTAAATCTGGAATTTGCTCTTTTGTTACTTTTTGAGTAATCAATTCTTTTAGACCTAACTCTTCTTTATCTATAGCAACTGTTGCATTTAAGTCGTTTAAAAAAAGCGTTGCAGACGTTAAAGTAGTCTCTATTCTGTTAATATTGTTATTGGCATTTATTTCTGAGAAACTAGAATTTAAATTAATTCCAGATGCAGTTGTATAACGCACATCATTAATTTCTATACTTTTTATGGTAGAAGTAGAATCTAATTGTTGTTTTGGCAAAATTGTAAGTAACAACTTTCCTCCTTTTTCAAAAATAAAATATTCATCGTCTTCTTGAAAATAATTATCTCCTTGTGCACCTTCACTTAAATTTTTAACAATAGAATCGTTTTTAAAAATAGTACTTAATTCTTTTATTGTAGTTGTGGTTGTAAGCGCGCCAACTTTACCTTTTTCTATTTTAAATTTACTAGTATTATCACAGCTAATTACAAATAGTGAAAATGCGATTGCAATAATTGGAAGGATATTTTTTTTAATCATTATAGTATGTTTGTTATTTAAATGTTCTTTTTATTTATTTCTTATTTTAATACTTTTTTTAAGATACCAAATGCCGCTCTAATAAAAGTTGCACTTGTTAATACTTTTATTAACGGGTTTTGTGCCGTACTTCTGCGTCTGGTAGTACTTCTAGCTGCTCTTTCTTCTCTTATTCTTTCCTTCTCTCTTGCTTTTGCTATTTTTACTCTTTCCTTTTCATCGGCTTCTGCAATATTAACCTTTTCTATCTTTTCATTCAACAATTCGTACGCACTTTCTCTATCTAAATTTTCGTTGTATTTATAAAAAAGACGTGAGTTATTAATTACGCTTTTTAACTCTTTATCAGTTAGAACATCCATTCTACTCATTGGCGCACGTAACATAGTTCTTGCCAAAGGAGTTGGAATTCCTTTTTCGTTTAAAACGGATACAAATGCTTCTCCAATTCCTAATTGTGTTAAAACTTCTTTGGTATCATAATACTCTGAAGAAGGATAATTTTCTGCCGCCAGCTTAATAGCTTTTCTATCTTTTGCAGTAAATGCTCTTAACGCATGTTGAATTTTTAAACCTAATTGTGCTAAAATATCTTCTGGCACATCTTTAGGGTTTTGCGTAACAAAATACAATCCGATTCCTTTAGAACGAATTAATTTTACAATACTTTCTATCTGATTTAATAAAGCCTTAGAAGCTTCTTCAAACACCAAATGTGCTTCGTCAATAAAAATAATTAACTCTGGTTTGTCACTATCTCCTTGCTCTGGAAAAGTTTCATACACCTCAGCTAATAATTGCAACATAAATGTTGAAAACAACTTAGGCTTGTCTTGAATATCTGTTAAACGCAATACAGAAATAATTCCTTTTCCGTCTTCATCTACTCTTGTTAAATCTTCTACTTCAAAAGATCTTTCTCCAAAGAATAAATCTCCGCCTTGTTGTTCTATTTCTACAATTTTACGTAAAATTGCTCCAGTAGATGAAGATGAAATTCGTCCATATTCAGCTTGAATTTCTTCTTTACCTTCATTGGTAACATATTGTAAAACTTTTTTGAAATCTTTAATATCTAAAAGAGCAAATTTATTGTCATCACAATACTTAAAAATGATGGCAACAATTCCGCTTTGAGTTTCTGTTAAGTCTAAAATTCTTGATAATAAAACAGGTCCGAATTCTGAAATCGTAGCACGCATTCTTGTTCCGTCTTGTTCAGAAATGGTTAAAACTTCTATAGGAAATTTTTGTGCCGTAAACGGAAAACCAATTTTTGCATGACGTTCGTCAATTTTTGGATGATCTGCTCCTGGTTGTGCCAAGCCAGATAAATCACCTTTAATATCCATTAACAAAACCGGAACTCCTTTTTCAGATAAGTTTTCAGCTAAAATCTGTAGCGTTTTGGTTTTTCCTGTTCCTGTAGCTCCAGCAATTAAACCGTGTCTATTTAAAGTTTTTAAAGGTACTTTTACAATGGCATCTGTAATGGTTTCTTCACCTAACATGGCGGCACCTAATGCTATAAAATCACCTTTTGTTTTGTAACCATTATTTATGTACTCGAAAAACTCTTCTTTCTGACTCATTTAAAACTAAATTTCGATAAAAATAATCAAAGTTTAAGAGTTTAAAAATTATTTAAAGAGTTTGTTTTACTTATTTGATAATTTCTACAAACATATCTGCTACATTGCCATTATAACCATCATAATAAGAATCTCTAGGAAAACCAGAAGACAGACTAATGATGTTTCCAAAATTATCTTCTGTAACATATAGCGGAAATCCTTTCGTGGCAATTGTTCTAAAATTTTTATTTAAAATGCTATACACTATAATTTCTTTTTTGAAATTTTTATGATTATCATAAACTTCTGGATCATTATTTGTCCCGTAAATTTCAGTGCCATTTTTACTAAAATTTGATGTAACTATTGGAGTAGAATAAGTTACCGTTTTAGAAAAGTCATCTAAAGAATAAACCGTATTTCTTTTTTTGTTTAGTAAATAAGAACTTCTTGTATTTACTGATACATCACTATTATACTTGAATTTTAAAGGAATTTCTTTTATTCCATTATTCGTAATTTCTCCGGCATCACTAATGCTGTAATGTATTGCTCTACCCTCGTTATTATGACTTAAAAAGAAGTTGTTTTTATCTAATTTTGTAATTTCATAATTCTGACCTCCTTGATGATCGGGGAAATGTGGTTTTTTATCAATTTGTACAAATTGATCTCCATCTCTTTTGTAAGTAAAAACATCATCACTGTCAGATAAAACCCAGATATTATCATCAAAATAATCAAAACTACCCATTGCCCTATAGGATGCAGCTAAAGAATATTTATAATTTAAGGTTTCTGCGTCGTAAATAAAAAGGTCATCACTTTGAGAAAAAACTAGTTCTTTTCCATTTTCTGAATTAATTAATTTCATTTCCACTTCCGTGTACGACGTTGGTAGTTTAAAAGCTTCTGCAGTTATTTCTTGCTTGATATAATCATATTTTACCAATCGCGGCTCGTTTTTGGTATTTCTTAAATAAAAGAAAAAAGATTGATCTTCAGCATCAAAACTTAAATATTTAATATAATCAACGTCTAACAATTCTGGTCTTGTAAAAGCTGTTTCTACAATAGATTTCTCATCATTTAAGTTACTAATATTTCCAAATATATTGTACACATAAATGGAGTAAATAGGGTTATTTACATACGGTGGATTCGTATCTGTAAAAGTAGTGGTATTGATATCTGTAATAATTTTAACGCTTTCTATCTTAGGTGCAGAATTTTCATTCTGATCTTGCACTCTTATCTCATAATGAGAAAAATAATAACCAGAATATTTTTCCCAAGATAAAGAAATCTCATTTTCAATTACTTCGGCATTTTTAAAAAGAACATTTTCTGGAAATATAAATTCAGGGTTTATATATCTAGGATCACTTTCTCCCAAAAGACCTTTGTTTGTGTAAATTTTTAAGAAATAACACGCTTCGCTATTAGGCAAAGGTTCTTCATCTATAAAAGTATTTAAATTACCATCTGTAATTGTCTTTAATAAAGTAGCTGAATCTATATTACAATCTTTACCACTTCTATAAATCTCGTACTTTTCAAACATATTGTATCCGTCATAAGCGTCCCAACCAAATTCTATGTGATTTTCAAAAGGTTCTTCATGTTTTCTCTCAAAAGTAGAAGAATACAAATCTGTTTCATTTGGCGCAAGATATTGATAGGCTGTAAAAGTAAACTCCTCTTTAATAGCGTCTCCATCTGTGTCTAAACTGGCAATGAAAACAAAATTATCTTTGCTTAAGTTTACAATTTTTATAATATCCGAATTGCTATTATCGATAGTACTTAACGTAATTATGCCATTATTTAAAGTCCATTTTAATTTATTTTGTACGGGCTGACAAGTAAAAGATTCTTGATACAGAAATTCTTCATAAGTACCAGAACTATTGTAAATAAAAAAATCTCTACCACACTCTTCAGTTGTTGCAGGTACAGAAGCTTCATTTCCATTAGATGCTACTTTATAAATAGACCAAGCACCCGCTAAATCTTCTATTTTAGCATCTTTTTGTATAATTTCTTCCTCGTTAAATAAATCATCATCGGTACTATTACAAGAAAATAATATTGTTAGAAAAGAAACCACTACTAACAGATTAAAAATTCTTTTTGTTATGCCTTTTCTATTAACAAACTCGTAATGTTGCATCATGTTTATATAATTTTTGATAAAAATAATCAAAGTTTTATTGAACGTAAATAATTCTTTGAACTAGTTTTGAAAAAGATTAAAATCAACCTCAAGAAAATAATCGTTGATATTTGCTAAAAAATAGATTTAATGGTATTTAATAATGAGCTTGGTGTTGTTTTATGTACTTCTACACCTGAACAATTATTAAAACTTTTGAACGCCTCTATCTCTTTAATAAAAGCTGCTTTAAAAGATTCATTAAAAGAAAAGTTTTCTTCAAAAAATAAATGATGAATATGAAGCGTAGCACTTTTTTTATCTGCCTTACAATCCATTCTTGCTACTAATTTACCATCCCAAAGAATTGGTAATGAAAAATAACCATACTTCCGTTTTACAGCTGGAGTATAACATTCTATTTTGTAATCAAAATTAAATAAGTGCTGTATGCGTTTACGCTGAATCAATAAATTATCAAAAGGAGAAAGAATTTTCAGTTGACTATTCATTGGCTTACTTAACAAACTCAAAGCATTAGGCAAGGCGTAATATATTTGTCCGTTAACATGCACTTCTAGTAATTCATTGTTAGAAGACATCTCCTTCAATTTAGAAGAAACAAGTGTTTTGGTGTTTTTAAGTAAATATGCCATTTCACTTGCTTGACCAATACCATTAGCTCTTAGATAACTTGTAATTAAAAACCGAATATGTTCTTGTTGAGTAGGGCATTTCGCATCAATATTCTCTGGTAAAACACGTTCCGTAAGGTCATATACTTTATGAAAATTCTGACGACTGGAAATCATCAAATCTCCTTGCATAAACAAATTCTCTAAAGCTTGTTTTGCTGGTTTACTTTCCCATTCCCCAACTTTAGCTGTATGAGCAAAATCCTTTGCCATTAAAGGACCTTCGTTATCTATGCGTTTTAGTATAGCATCCATGAGTTTCGCATCTTTCTGAAACCAATGACTTTGTTCGTTCTTTAGAATGGCATGTTTACGGGGAAGTGAATATTTAAAGTCTCGAATTGGCAGATATGCTGCCGCATGCGACCAATATTCGAAAACCTGTTTGGTTTCAATTAATGTATCAATATCAGAAAGTTGATATTCTGGATTCCTATTCCATAACGTATGATGATGGGCACGTTGAATAACCGAAATAGTATCTATCTGCAAATAACCAAGATGTTCAATACAGGCAAGTGTATTAGCTAATGATGTACCTTTTAACTTACCAGGAAAAACACGTTGAGAAAGCAAGACTATCTTTTGGGCTTCTATTGGTGAAAGTATTTCTTTCATGCAGAGTCTTGTATTTATTTTTAACCTATTTTACAAGACTATTCTTACTGTTTTTGAAAATATTCCGGAATCAATCCTTTTAATTTTTCTAAAGTTTCATCAACAGTTAAATCACTCATTCCTCCAGAAGCATTTGCATGTCCTCCACCGTTAAAATGTTCTTTTGCTAACATATTAACCGGATTTTCTGCTCCTTTAGAACGGAAAGAAATTTTCATAATTCCGTCTCTTTCTGTAAATACAATAGCTGCTTTCATCCCTTTTATAGATAAAACTAAATTTGCTAAACTATCTGTATCTCCTTTCTTATAGTGATATTTTGCAAGTTCTTCTTTAGATAAAGAAATAATAGCAACGTTATAATCGTATAAAATTTCTAATTTTTCACTCATTGCATATCCTTGCAAACGCAAACGAGTTTCTGTATTATTATCGCTTAATTTTTCGTGAATTAAATGATGCTCTACTCCTGCTGCTAAAATCTTACCTAAAACCTCGTGTGTTCTTGGTTTTACAGAATTGAATCTAAAACTCCCTGTATCTGTTAAAATACCTAAATATAAAGGTGTTCCTATTTTTTCGTCTAACAATTCTAAATGACCAGACTCTTCAATTAAATCTACAATTAATTGTGATGTTGATGATGCTGTCGTTTCTGAAACTGTAATTGTAGGAAATTCTTCCGGATTTAAATGATGATCTATCATTATTTTCTTGCAAGTTGCTGCTTCTAACAGTTCTTGCATTTCTGGTCCTACTCTATTGGTTGCATTGTAATCTAAACAGAAAATTAAATCTGCATTTTGCATTTGTGCTGTTACTTCTTCTGGATTTTCTTCCATTAAAATAATAGCAGAAGTATCTAACCAATATAAAAAATCTGGTGCTTTATCTGGATGACAAACCACAGCCTTCTTACCTAATTTTTCAATAAAATAAAGCAAACCTAAAGATGAACCGATTGAGTCTCCGTCTGCAGATTTATGTGCTGTAATAACAATATTTGATGCCGCTAAAATTTCTGCCTCTATTTCTTTATAAATATTCATGTAATGTGTTTTTGTAATTGCCATTTATAATCGCAATTGTATCTTTTTAAGAAGCTGTAAAGTTAAGTTTATTATTGTGGAGCGTAAAAACGAATCTAGTTTTTATTATAAATACATTACTTTTTATTTTCTTAATTCTATTTTAAAAATTTGCACTAAGATTCATCAAGTATTAGTTTCTTACTCTTCATGTTATTTTGCCATTTATAAGGGAAAATTCCAAAATTATTTTCCTCTATATTATTCATTATTTCTTTTACTTTTAATTGAATTTTATAAGGTAACATATAAAAACCAGCATCTACTTTTGCAATTCTTTCATAATCTGAAATTCCATTTTGATGTCTTATTACAACCTTTTTTCCTTTATTATAAACTACTATCTTAACCCGACCATCACTAAAATCATTTAAGCCTTTTGTACCATACACAATTATCGGATCAATAATTCCATTAGCATCAACATCACTTAAATTAATAAATTTGGTCCAAAATGAAATTGAAAACTCTTCTGACACTTCATTTCCATTTGGAAGTATAAAATCATTTAAATTCCATTTTAGATTATAGTTATTATTTTTATAATCTATACAATATGCTTTTATAGCCTTATTACAATTAATATACTCATTACCACACTTTGTTTCTTTTAGCGTTAAGACTAAATAGTGTTTTCCTAAATTATCATTAAACTCATAAACTTTATTTATAGAATATTCTATTTTAAGCTTATTTTTAAGGTCTTCAGAAAAAATAGTATCTACTTCTTGTGCAGATAATTTTTTACTATAAACTGATTTATTTTGCGCAAAACTTATGTTTGAGCATAGAAATAAAAGTATTAATAAGGTTCTTTTCATATCTATAAAGTAATTATTGTTTTAAACTAGTTGTAAAAATACTAGTCTACTTTTAAACATAACCCAAAACAATAATTAATTTAGCTCTTAAATATCTAACAATCTTATTCTTTTAATTCATAAAATGCTCTTTTCCCTATTTTTACTTTCATACCGTCCTTGATAACAATTTCCGCATAAACCTCTTTATTTTTTACGCTATCAATTTGTACAGCTCCACTTTCAATTAACCTTCGTAAAGCAGATTTAGAAAGTCCTTTTTTAAGGTGAACACATAAGTTTATTAAACTAATTGTATTTTCTTTATGTTGAAAATCTTTAATGAAAACAGATTTAAATTCTTTTTCTTCTAATTTTTTACTTTGAAATTGACTTGCAAAGTATTCTTCTGCTTCTTCTGCTTGATTGCTACTATGGTATTGGGTAATGATGTTTTTAGCAATTAGCTTTTTTATTTCCATCGGATTTTCTCCGCTAGCTAACTTATTTTTAATAGCCTCTTTTTCTCTTAAAGAAAAATCTGTTGTTAATTGTAAAAACTCTTCTATCAAACTATCTGGAATAGACATTGTCTTACCAAACATTTCGTTAGGTTCATCTGTAATCCCTATAATATTGTGCAGAGATTTACTCATTTTCTCTTTACCATCTAGACCTTTTAGTAATGGCATACACATTACTATTTGTGGACTCATTTCAAAAGTTTCTTGTAACTTTCTCCCCATAGTACAATTAAAAAGTTGGTCTGTACCACCCATTTCTATGTCCGCTTTAATTTCTACAGAATCAAATCCTTGAAGTATCGGGTACACTAATTCATGCATTGCAATTGGCGTATTTTCCGTAAACCTTTTATTAAAGTCGTTTCTATGCATTAACTGCGCAACGGTAACTTTAGATAAAATCTGAATAACCTCTGTAAATGATAGTTTGTCTAACCATTCTGAGTTAAAAACGATTTTAACTTTATCAACATCTATAACTTTAGATAATTGATTAATGTAGGTTTCTGCATTGTGCTGCACCTCTTCTAAAGATAAAGGTTTTCTACTTTTATTTTTCCCTGTAGGATCTCCTATTCGAGCAGTAAAATTTCCAACCAAAATTACAATTTGGTGACCTAGATCTTGAAACTCTTTTAACTTCTTTAAAACAACAGCATGACCCAAATGTAAGTCTGGTGCTGTCGGATCAAAACCAAGCTTAATTATTAGCTTTCGGTTCTCTTTTTTTGCTAATTCTAATTTTTCTTCCAGTCCGTTTTGAGGAAGAATAATTTCTACATTTTCTTTTAACTTATTAATTGTTTCCATATTTTTTTAAATAAAAAAAGCCCGAGCAAATGCTCGGGCTTTATAGTTATGTTATATTGTTATTTATTATCAGATTTTACTTGAAGTATATACATAGCCATTCCGAGCAGTTATTATTTGATAATAATAAGTGCTGAAAAAAGGAAGGCGTAATATGTTGTTCAATCTTTTCATTTCGACTGCAAATATATGTTTAATTTCCTTAATATGTCAATTGTCATTTCGAAATGAGCTTTTTCAGCGATTGAGAAATCTTATCAAAATAACTGAGAGTATGATTCCTCCTCATTCTTCGTTCGGAATGACAATCGTTAAAACTTTAAAACACAAAAAACTGACTGCGTCAGTCAATCCAGTTTTTAAAATCTTTTACACGTTCTCCGCTCACAATAATTTCACTTTCAGAATAAGAGTTTAAAATTAATTTTAAATGAGAATTAGAATATACAATAATATCTTTTGTAGTTTTTTTTTACATTGAAAACCCTTTTACTTTTTCACTATTCAATTTGGTTCTTTTTCTCTTCTAGCATCTCCAAATAAACGTCCTCAACATGTTCTCGAGCCCAAGTTGTTCTTCTTAAAAACCCGAGACTTGATTTCATAGTAGGGTTATTTTTGAAACAACGAATATTTACACGTTCCCCTAGATACTCCCAACCATAATGAGCAACCAGACGTTCTAAAACCTGGATTAATTTCACTCCATGAAACGGATTGTTTAATTGTTCTTCAGTGGCTTTTCTTCTTTTTCGTTTTGCAGGTTTCTCTTCAGCCAATTCTTCATTCTCTTGGGGATTGGACTCTGTATCTAAAAGTTGATTTGTTTGATTCTTTTTATCAGTCGACTCATTTTGATGATTGGTTTTCATGTGCATTGTTGGCAAATTGTATTTTTTAATCCAAATATTTTTCTAAAATCAGAATTTAAAATGTTTTTGTATTCTTAAGTTAGCAAAGTACTAGTTTTCTTCATCATTCAGAAAACAGTCCAGTTACATATTTTACTTACTTTATAATTAATACTAATCTATCCAACTCTTAAAATCCTTAACCCTATCCCTACTCACAATAATTTCACTATCAGAATAAGAATGTAAAATCAATTTTAAACGAGAATTAGAATAGGCAATAATATCTTTTATCGCATTTATGTGCACAATAAAAGTTCGGTTGACTCTAAAAAAATGTTCTGGATCTAATTGTTCTTGCCAAGTTTCTAAAGAATTATCTAGCAAGTAATTTCGGTTTTCTTTAGTATGAATATAAGTAGATTTATTTTCACTATAAAAACACTCAACCTCATCAATATTTATAATTTTTATATGCTGACCAACCTTAATCGTCAATCTCTTTTTAAACTTTCTATCTACGGGATTCACCAATAGTTTACGAATTTCATCCAAGTTTACTTGTACTTCTGTTTCTTTTGGCCGATATTCTTTAAACTTATCTACTGCAACTTTCAGTTCGTCTTCATCTAAAGGTTTTAGCAAATAATCAATACTATTTAATTTGAATGCTTTTAACGCATATTCATCATAGGCAGTAGTAAAAATAATGGCAGATTTCACTTCAATTTCTTCAAAAATTTCAAATGATAATCCGTCTGATAACTGAATATCTAAAAAAATTAAATCTGGATGTTCATTATTTTGTAACCAATTTAAAGACTCTTCTACCGAGTGCAACATTTGCTGAACATCTAAACCTAATGCTGCCAACATTCTGTTTAGCCTTCTTGCTGCAGGCTTTTCATCTTCAATTATTAATACGTTCATAAAATTGTATTTAGTGGTTTATAATATGAAAAAAGGTTAATACAAAGTATTTTCGAAAAGAGCGCAAAGCAAAAACTTCTGTGTCAAAAAACTCTGCGAAACCCTTCTTTTTCTCCGTGAATTTCTGTGTAACAACATTACTTTTCCATAAATTCTTTAATTTTCTTCTCTTCCCAATCTTTACCAAACCCAATCGATTTGAATCCGAAAACTCCCATCCAATGAAAAAACATTCCGATTCCCCAGAAAAGCCAAGTAGAATACACACCAAAATTAGTAATTGCATTATAAAAAGAATAATCACTTTGTAACAGCCCAAATATAACAACTCCACTTATAAAAATGTTAACAATAACAAATACCATTAAGTGAACATAAAAACCTTTAATAGCTTTTACACGTTTTTTAGCTTTAATATAATTTTGTTCTTTTGTAAAATCTCTTTCCATAACAGTTATTTTTGGTTCATAAATTCTTTAATTTTCTTTTCTTCCCAATCATTTCCCAAACCTAATAGCTTTAGTCCAAAAACGGACAACCAGTGAAAGAAAAGTCCTGTTCCCCAGCCACAAACAGAAAACCAAAACCAATGAAAATGAGGTTCGAATTTTAAATTCACAAAAATGATAATCGGTATTACAATACAATAAATACTTAAATGTGTGTAAAACCCTTTTATCTTTTTTAGTCTTTTCTGGGCTCTAATGTATTGTTGTTTTTGACTAATATCTGTATCCATAATTATCTTCTATAATTTTGTTCATCCATATACTTCTGAATCTTCTTTTGCTCCCAATCTTTATTCATAAACAAACTCAATCCAAAAGTATTTAAAGCCTGAAAAGCAATTCCGATTCCCCAAAAAAACCAAATTTTATAATTATGATAATTAGAAAAAGCTTCCATAAAAGTATCTCCATCATTCATGTCTCCAACTATAAAAATGGCACTTAAAAAGCTGTTTACAATAACATAAGTCGCCAAGTGTTTATAAAATTTACTAATCTTTTCAACTCTTTTCTTTGCTAAAATATATTTTTGTTCTTGTGTAAGGTCCTTTTCCATTATCTTCTGTTTTTATGCTGATTCTCCTTTTCCATCATTTCTTTTATCTTTCTTTCTTCCCAATTATTCCCTAAGAAAATATTGTAATTATTTACTTCTAAAAAGTGAAATGCCAATCCCATTCCCCATCCAAAAATTGGAAACCAAAACCAGTGAAATCCTGAAGAGAACCTTAAATTGATAAAAATTAAAAAAGGAATTACAATACAGTAAGCTGCTAAATTCTGATAAAATTCTTTCAGTTTCTCTACTCTTTCTACTGCTTTTACATATCTGCTGTTTTCTAAATCGTCGTTGTACATAATGTCGTTCATTTTATATAAGAGAGGTAAACTCACCTTAAAAGTTTTGTTATTGTTTTCTATTTTTACTCCTTTTTGAGTGATCAATCCATATCTATCCGCAATATTCTGCAACCCAACTTTGGTGCTTTTCCCTATTGCCTCTTTAGGATTTACATTGTTTTCTATAATTAAATAAGTATCTTCTTCATAAATACTAACTGTTAAAGGTTTAGACGATGAAACCACATTGTGTTTTACCGCATTTTCTAACAAAAGTTGCAAAGACAGTGGCACGATTTTTAAGTCGTTATTACTTATGGTATCCGGAATATTAAATTTCACGGCATCTTCAAAACGCATTTCTAACAATTGCATATACGTTTTTGCAAATTTCAATTCTTCTTCAATAGGCACTAAATCTTTGTTTCTTTGCTCTAAAACATATCTGTACACCTTAGATAATTTAGTTGTAAATTTTTCTGCTTGCGCAGGATTTTCGCCAATCAAACTCGTTAACACATTTAAACTATTGAACAAAAAATGTGGATCTAATTGATTTTTTAGAGACTCAAATTTTGCTGTTTCTGTTTTTGCTACAATTTCTTGTTTGGTAGTTTCTTGGGTCATGGCAGATTTCCAGTTCACCATAAAACCTTTGGCATGAAAAAAAGCAGCGACTCCTAATGAAAATATGATTGCAAATAAATGGACCCAAACTAAATATCCTTGAAAGAAGTTTTCTACTTTATACCCAAAAAGTAATATATATTGTATAAAATGAATGATTAAAACGGCAAGTATTGTATAAATTACGGTAGTTATAATTCCTGCCCAAACTCTTTTGTTAGTTTCTTTAACCCAATCCCATTTGGTATTTAGATATTCATTAATAATTCCATTTCCAAGTCCTAAAGTAAAAGAATACATTCCCGAAATTAAAAAAGTTATACCTGCACCTTTAAAACTAAATTGTTGGTTTATAATTATAAAAACGATCCCTATAACTATGGTCAATTTTGTACAAAGTATAAAATCATTTTTAATTTTATTATAAATATGGTTGGTAGGTGTCTTCATTTTGGGAAATTGTTCTTGTAAAAAATACGTACTAAAATTTAATTTCTAAAGATACATTTTTATCGTTAACCTTAAATTTTGCATCTTCAAATCTTGGCGGACCAAAAGTCATGTTATTGTTAGAAGCACCATAGTCTTCTAAAGGCATTCCATTCGCTTTAAAATCCATTTTATCATTATCATTTTTATCATGATAACAAATAATTGCATATTCGCCTGCTTCTACGTCTTCAAAGATCATTGTACTTTTCCCTGCTTCAATTGTAGCATTAGTACTTTGTATTGGTTTCAATCTAAAATTAGTTTTGTCATATAAAGCAAAACCTACTTTACCAGAATCTGAAGTTATATTTACAACAGTTGCTGTAATTGTTTTGTTTTGAGCCGTTACGAAGTTTGTTACACATAACATTGCCGTTGTTAAAATTGCTAAGATAAGTTTCATAATAAGTTGTTTTAAGTGATTAATTATGATACAAAGATGCAACACTACCTTAGTTCTATAAATTTTAGAATACCGAGTTGTAATTTTTTAAAGATGAATTGTAGTTTTCACATAAAATAATAAGTAATAAATAAAAAGCACTAATTTAAATACCATAAAAATTATGAAAAAAAGATTATTTAAGATATCTGTTGATTAATTTTTAACGCAAACTATAAATTTGTTTAAATTTGATAAAACTGATAAAAAAGCGGTATATTTTTGACCATACTTTTTAAAAAATATTTACTTTAGCAGTATGATTACTACAAGAATAAATAATTTATGTACTACAATAAGTCCCAGCTTGCGCTTGCGCAACCGCCGTCGCTAATATTCTACTTTAGCTACAAGTCTACTTATTATAGTATTTATCCATTTATTTATTTTATCGTGAACAATTCTTACAAAACTTACTTACAATCTTTCGTTATTTTAAACAATAACAATTTACGACGTAGTTTTTCTTTTCGCCCTTTGGGTGTTTAGATAATTATAGAGTTTAGGTGAGTCCGATTCTACATTCAAAAAGAACAAACAACAACTTTAATAAAATAAAAAACACAATGCAATGGAAATTGTAATTGCTAACAAGTCACATATTGTTTACGCAGAAATCATCTGCAAAACTATAGAAGATGCTGCACAAGTAAGAGGTACTGGTATCGCAAAAAGAAAACCAGAATACGTTGCCACAAAAATGGAAAACGGTAATGCTGTAATTGCCCTAGAAAATGGAGAATTTGCAGGGTTTTGCTATATAGAACAATGGGGACATGGAAAATTTGTTGCCAACTCTGGTTTAATTGTACACCCTAATTATAGAAATATTGGGTTATCAAAAAAAATAAAACAAAAGATATTTGAGCATTCTAGAACTAAATTTCCAGATGCAAAAGTTTTTAGTATTACAACGGGTTTTGCTGTAATGAAATTAAATAGCGATTTAGGCTACAAACCTGTACCTTTTTCTGAGTTAACAGACGATCAATCCTTTTGGGATGGCTGCCAAACTTGTAGAAACTACGATGTTTTAACAAGAACAGACAGAAAAATGTGTTTGTGTACGGGGATGCTTTTTGATCCTGCAAAAATAAAGAAAGAAGAGAAAACTCCTTTTAAAGAAAAAACATTTCAAAGATTAAAACGAATAAAACAAGCATTGTTTCTTAAAAAAAATAAAGAATAATATTATGAAAAAATTAGTAATAGCTTATAGTGGAGGTTTAGACACATCTTATTGTGCAGTAAGTTTATCAAAAGAATATGATGTACACGCCGTAAGTGTTAACACAGGCGGATTTACAAAAGAAGAGATAAAACACATTGAAAGTAACGCCTATAAAATGGGTGTTTCTACATACAAAAATATTGATGCAGTTGCTACATTCTACAACAAAGTAGTAAAGTATTTAATTTTTGGTAACGTATTAAAAAACGCTACATATCCTTTATCTGTAAGTGCAGAAAGAATTATTCAGGCAATAGAAATTGTAGAATATGCAAAGAGTATTGGCGCAGAATATATTGCACACGGAAGTACAGGTGCAGGAAACGACCAAGTTCGTTTTGATATGATTTTTCAAACCTTGGCTCCTGGCATCAAAATTATTACTCCAATTAGAGATCAAAAATTAACAAGACAAGAAGAAATCGATTATTTAAAATCTGAAGGTATTGATATGCCTTGGGAGAAATCTAAATATTCTGTAAACAAAGGTCTTTGGGGAACTAGTGTTGGTGGTGTTGAGACTTTAAAATCTGAATTACCTTTACCTAGTGAAGCATATCCTTCTCAATTAGAAAAAGAAGGTGAAGAAAAAGTTACATTGACTTTTAAAAATGGTGAATTTGTTGCTTTAAACGGACAAGAAAATGCACCAGAAGTAAATATTGAAAAATTAAATGACATCGCTTCTGCGTATGCAATTGGTAGAGATATTCATGTAGGAGATACTATTGTTGGTACAAAAGGAAGAGTTGGTTTTGAAGCTGCAGCAGCTTTAATTACAGTAAAAGCACACCATTTGTTAGAAAAACACAACTTAACAAAATGGCAATTACAACACAAAGAGTATTTATCTAGTTTTTACGGAATGCATTTACATGAAGGTCAATATTTAGATCCTGTAATGAGAGATACGGAAGCTTTTTTACAAAGTTCTCAAAAAATGGTTTCTGGTAATGTTGTGGTTTCTTTAAAGCCTTATCATTTTTCTTTAGATGGAATTATTTCTGATCATGATTTAATGTCTAGCGCATTTAGTACATATGGTGAAGAAAATAAAGCATGGACAGCAGATGATGCAAAAGGTTTTATTAAAATTTTAGGAAATCAGAATAAAATATACAGACAAGTAAATAACAAATAATGTTGAATCGTGTAATTGTTTAAATGTGTAACTGAGTTTACACGATTAAATAATTAAACAGTTACACTTTTTTAACCTTGTAATTGTTTAAGTGGTTATTTTCACAACGATTACACAACATAACAATTACACGATTAAACAATTACACAGTTAAACATTTTCAAAAGTATGAAAAAATTAGAAGTAGGAATTATAGGAGGAGCTGGTTATACTGCTGGTGAATTAATTAGATTATTATTAAATCATCCAAAGACAAATATCAATTTTGTATACAGTACTTCTAATGCTGGTAACAAATTGTATAAAGTGCATCAAGATTTAATTGGTGATACCGAAATTAGTTTTACAAGTGAAATAAATGCTGATGTAGATGTCTTATTTTTATGTTTGGGTCATGGAAATTCTACTGCATTTTTACAAAAAAATAGCTTTTCTGATAACACGAAAATCATTGATTTAAGTAACGATTTTAGATTACTTGCAGACAAGAATTTCGAAGGAAAAGATTTTGTCTATGGTTTACCAGAATTAGACAAAGAAATTATAAAAACAGCTAAATATATTGCAAATCCTGGTTGTTTTGCTACGGCTATACAATTGGCAGTTTTACCTCTAGCCGCAAACGGATTGTTACAAAATGATATACATGTGAATGCTGTTACAGGTGCAACTGGTGCAGGAACATCTTTATCTGCAACCACACATTTTACGTGGAGAGATAATAATTTTTCTCATTATAAAGCATTTAATCATCAGCATTTAGGAGAATACAACCAAACGGTAAACCAATTACAACCAAGTTTTAATTCTGAAATTAATTTTATGCCAAATCGTGGTGATTTTTCTAGAGGAATTTTTGCAACTACGTACACAAAGTATGATGGCACTCTTGAAGAAGCAAAAGAAATGTATAAAGCATATTATAAAGATGCCGCTTTTACCTTTGTTTCTGATGAAAGCATTTTTATGAAACAAGTTGTAAACACCAACAAGTGTTTGGTACAATTGGAAAAACACGGTAATAAATTATTAATTACAACTACTATAGATAATTTATTAAAAGGTGCTTCTGGTGCAGCAATTCAGAATTTAAACTTAATGCATGGTTTTGAAGAAACATTAGGTTTAAATTTAAAAGCGAATTATTTCTAGTAATCACTAGCTTGCGTTAGCAATTGAAACCTTTCGACTGCGCTCAAGACAAGCTCCATCTTTTTTGGTGTCAGTTTGAAAAAATTTGTATCGAGAACAAAATAAGATATAGTGTAAAGCGCAACCTTTAGGAACGCAAAAAAATATTAATTATGAAAGCAGCAATTATTGGAGCAGGAAGTTTAGGACAGTCTATTGCCAAAGGTTTATTAAAAAACAAGGTGGTGAGTTCTTTGTATTTAACAAAACGAAATACAAATTCAATAGCAAGTTTTAATACCTATAATGAAGTAGTTTTAACTACTGATAATGAAGAAGCTGTTAAAAATTCTGACATTCTAATATTTGCCGTTCAACCAAGACATTTAGATAAGATTTTAAAAGATTTAAAACCTCTTTTAAAAGAAAACCATGTGATCATTACAGTAATTACAGGTTTTTCTATAGAAAAAATAGAAGCTATTATTGGAGCCGATAAATTTATTATTCGCTCTATGCCAAATACTGCAGCTGCTGTTGGCCAATCTATGACTTGTCTTTCACCAAATACTAAAGGAAAAGAAAAAGTGGAATTAGCCAAAACTATTTTTAATAGCTTAGGTCAGTCTATGGAAATTCCGGAAGAACAATTACAAGCGGCAACAGTTATTTGTGCAAGCGGAATTGCTTTTTGGATGCGCTTAATTCGTGCCACTACACAAGGCGCAATTCAGTTAGGTTTTGAAGCCGATGAAGCACATAAATTAGCCATGCAAACTTGTTTTGGTGCGGCTAGTTTATTAAAAGAATCAGGCAATCATCCAGAAGCAGAAATAGACAGAGTTACCACTCCTGGTGGTTGTACAATTGAAGGATTAAACGAAATGGAACACCAAGGTTTAAGCTCTTCTTTAATTAAAGGAATCAACAAATCTTTTGATAAAATTAACCAAATTAAAAACTAATCAACGGGTGTAAACCCATTGTTACTAAAAACTATCATTATGCCATTATTTAACGTTTATCCACTGTACAATGTTACTCCTGTAAAAGCTAAAGGAGTTTATGTTTATGACGAAAACAAAACGGAATATTTAGATTTATATGGTGGACATGCTGTAATTTCTATAGGTCATGCACATCCTAAATACGTAAAAGCGATAACTAATCAGGTTGAAAAACTAGGTTTTTATTCGAATGCTATTCAGAATCCTTTACAAGTTCAATTAGCAGATAAATTAGAAGCACTTTCAGGTTGTAAAGACTACGAATTATTTTTATGTAATTCTGGTGCAGAAGCAAATGAAAATGCGTTAAAATTAGCTTCTTTTAAAACCAATAAATCTAGAGTTATTGCCTTTAAAAATGGTTTTCATGGTAGAACTTCTGCAGCCGTTGCTGCAACAGATAATAAAAATATTATTGCACCAATTAACGCACAACAAAAGGTTACTATTTTAGATTTAAATGATATTGATGCTGTAAAAACAGAACTAGAAAAAGGTGATGTTTGTGCAGTTATTGTAGAGTTTATACAAGGTGTTGGTGGATTAGACCAAGCAACTGCTGAGTTTTTTGAACAAGTAGATGTTCTTTGTAAAGCAAACAACACGTTTTTTATTGCTGATGAAGTTCAGTCTGGATACGGAAGATCTGGAAAGTTTTTTGCTTATCAACATTATAATGTAACTCCAGATGTTATTTCTATAGCAAAAGGAATGGGAAATGGTTTCCCGATTGGAGGAATTTTAATCCACCCAGATATTGAAGCTAAATTCGGAATGTTAGGGACTACTTTTGGAGGAAATCACTTAGCTTGTGCTGCTGGTTTATCTGTATTAAAGGTAATTGAAGAAGAAAACCTTATAGACAATGTAAATGAAATGTCTTGCTATTTCATGAAAATTGCAAAGACAATTCCTGAAATAAAAAATATTAAAGGAAAAGGGTTAATGCTTGGTTTAGAATTCGACTTTGAGGTTGGAGATTTACGTAAGAAATTAATTTACGACTATCATATTTTTACAGGTGGAGCTATGAATAAAAACCTTTTAAGAATACTACCTCCTTTAACTTTAAAGAAAGAGCATATCAATCAGTTTTTTGAAGCTTTGGTTGATGCTTTAGGGGAATAATTAGTTTTAAAAAAAGGCGCAAAGCGACAAAGTTGCAAAGTGAGTTTGAGTGTTCACTTTGTAACTTTGCTACTCTGAAAATTTGTAACCATAAAGAATACAAAAAAATGAATACGTTGTTATCAATTGAAACTAGAAATGCTGTTTTACTTACAATGGCAGAACTTCTTGAGAAAGAAAGAGCAGGCATTATCAGCATTAACAAAAAAGATTTAGAAGCTTATAAAGGAGATGATATTTCTATGTTCGATCGCTTAAAAGCAGATGATAAAAAAGTGGATGAAATGATTGCTGCTGCCAAACATTTGGCTTCACAAGAAGATCCGGTTGGTGTAGAGCGTTTTAGTTTTAAGCATGATAACGGAATGCAAGTCTACAATAAAACGGCTTCCTTTGGAACGATTCTGATTATTTATGAATCGAGACCAGATGTTACTGTGGAAGCTGCAGGAATTGCTTTTAAATCCGGAAATAAAATATTATTAAAAGGAGGAAAAGAGTCGTTAAATTCCAATTTAAAAATTGTAGAATTATGGCACAAATCTTTAAAACAGCACGATGCTGCTACAGATTGGGTAGAATATTTACAATTCAACAGAACAGAAACACAGGCTTTTTTAGAAAAACCAACACAAAAGGTAGATTTAATTGTTCCTCGTGGTGGCGAACGTTTAATTGCGTTTGTAAAAAAACACGCTACCTGTCCTGTTATAATTAGCGGACGAGGAAACAACTTTGTGTATGTAAGTAATGATGCTGATTTAGATATTGCAATCGATGTGATCATCAACGGAAAATCAAAAATATCTGCTTGTAATGCCGTTGATAAAGTTTTAATTGATGCTAATCTTACTAATAAAGAAGTATTCATCAATAAATTAATATCAAAATTAAATGAATCTAAAATTGAAGTTTTAGGTGATGTAACTGTTGCTAAAAATCATCAGTTAGAAGAAATTTCATCAAACGAAGTTTGGTACGAAGAGTTTTTAGATTACAAAATTGTAATTGGAGAAATTGCTTCAAATGCTAATGCAATTGCCATGATAAACAAATATGGTGGCGGACACTCATCTGTTATTATCACCAAAGAAATTGAGAAAGCTAAAGTATTTATGGAAAACGTAGATACCGCAGTTGTCTATCATAATGCTTCTACTCGTTTTACAGATGGTGGTCAATTAGGTTTGGGTGGTGAATTGGCAATTAGTACAGACAAATTACACCAACGTGGGCCAATCGGTTTACAACATTTGGTTACCAATAAATGGTATGTTCATGGAAATGGACAATTAAGAAGTTAACAGTTTTACAGTGACAGTTAGTTGTCAGTAAGAACTATCACAATTAGCTACTATCAATAAAATATAAATAGAGAAATTAAGAAGTAAAACTCGTAATTAAACACAATGCAAAAAAAGAAACGTATTTTATTAAAAATAGGCTCTAACACGCTTACCAAAGAAACCGATAATATTTCTAGAGGAAAAATTGAAGATATTGCGAATCAGATTGCAAAATTACAAGATACTTGCGAGTTTATAATTGTAAGTTCTGGAGCAATTGCCGTTGCAAAACAGTTTGTAAAACTAGAGAGTAAACACGAAGAAGTTTTTGTAAAACAAGCTTTGGCTTCTATTGGTCAGCCACATTTAATAAGAATTTATCAAGAAATATTTAGAGAGTATGGATTATTGAGTTCTCAATGTCTCCTCTCCTACTCAGATTTTGAAAAACAACAAAGTAAAAGCAATATTGTAAATACTATTAATGTACTTGTAAATAACAATTACATTCCTATTATCAACGAAAATGACACCGTTGCAACCGACGAAATTCAGTTTGGTGATAATGATAAACTAGCAGCTTTAACAGCTACCTTGCTTAATGTAGATTTATTGATCATTGCAACAAACACAAACGGAATTTATACCAAAGAGTCCTTTAAAAATAATACACCAGAAACTATTTTGGAAGTAGCTAATTTTGAAGAATTAAAAGGTGAAGTTGTGAGTTCTAAATCATCTCATGGTACTGGTGGAATGGCTTCTAAAATTGAAGCTGCGGAACTAACCAAAAATGCAAATATAGAAACATGGATTGTAAATGGATTAGAAGATAATTTTATTACCAACGCCATGAATAATATTGTACCGTTTACAAAAATAAAATAATACACACAATACAAGAGGTTTAAACCTCTTGCAAAAAAAAATACAATGAAAAATTACACCTCCATAAAAGACATAGAACATATTGACAATTGGATTCAAGAAGCCAAAGAATTGAAAAGAAAACCATTAAATAACAATCTTTTAGGGAAAAACAAAACCTTAGGATTGTTGTTTTTCAATTCTAGCTTACGTACGCGTTTAAGTACACAAAAAGCAGCGTTAAACTTAGGTATGGATCCTATTGTAATGAATGTAACCGGAGATGCTTGGGGAATTGAATTTGGAGATGGAACGGTTATGAACGGTACCACTGCAGAACATATAAAAGAAGGTGCTGCTGTAATTTCTCAATATTGTGATATTATTGCTGTAAGAGCTTTTCCTACATTAACAGACAAAGAAAAAGACGAATCTGAAGAAGTTTTAGAATCTTTTGTAAAATTTGCTTCTGTACCTGTTGTAAGTATGGAAAGTGCTACTGGTCATCCTTTGCAAGGTTTAACAGACGCAATTACTATTTCTGAAAATACTACAAAAAAGAAACCAAAAGTAGTATTAAGTTGGGCTCCACACGTAAAGGCTTTGCCACACGCTGTTGCTAACAGCTTTACACAAGCAATGCAAAAAATGGATGTTGAATTTGTAATTACAAATCCTGAGGGCTATAATTTAAGTTCAGAAATTACCAAGGACACTCCTATTTATCATAATCAAGAAGAAGCTTTTAAAGATGCAGATTTTATCTATACAAAGAACTGGAGTTCTTACGATGACTACGGAAAAATATTAAAAACAGATTTAGATTGGATGATTACCAAAGAAAAAATTGGTGATGCAAAATTTATGCACTGTTTACCGGTTAGAAGAAATGTTGTAGTAGAAGATGCTGTTTTAGATTCTGATAGTTCTTTAGTTATAGCACAAGCAAACAACAGAACCTATGCAGCACAATTGGTATTAAAGAAAATATTAGAAAATTTATAACATTTGTCAGGTCGAACGCAGTTGATAACTTGTTAACACCTCGAGGGCAATCGAGTAAACACAGAAACAAAAATGGAAAAACTATCAATCATAAAAATTGGAGGAAACATCATTGAAGATGAAACTTCTTTAAATGCTTTTCTAAAATTATTTTCTAACTTAGACGGAAACAAAATTTTGGTTCATGGAGGAGGAAAACGTGCCACGCATATTGCATCAAAACTAGGCATAGAATCTAAAATGGTAAATGGTAGACGTATTACAGATGCAGAAACGCTAGAAGTAATTACCATGGTTTATGGTGGTTTGGTTAATAAAAATATAGTAGCAAAGTTACAAGCATTACAAATAGATGCTATTGGTTTAACCGGGGCAGATATTAACAGTATAAAATCAGAAAAAAGACCTGTTAAGGAAGTCGATTTTGGTTTTGTAGGAGATGTAAAACAAGTAGCTTCTAATTCTATAGACAAATTAATTAAAGCCAATTTTACACCTGTTTTTTGTGCAATTACACACGATGGAAACGGACAATTATTAAATACCAATGCAGATACAATTGCGAGTACTATTGCAGTTGGAATGAGTGAAATCTACGAAACATATATTTATTATTGTTTTGAATTAAATGGTGTTTTAAAAGATTTTAATGATAAAAATTCTGTGGTAAAAAAAATCGATACGGATACGTATAAAGAATTATTAGACGCTAAAATTATTACAGACGGAATGATTCCAAAAATAGACAACTGTTTTGATGCTTTAAATAATGGAGTTTCAAAAGTACATATTGGAAACACTTCTATGCTGACTAAAGAAAACGATAATTTTACCACAATAACATTATAAAAATGAATATTGAAAAATTAACAGAAAACGCAATTTCTCTTTTAAAGAACTTGATTGAAACACAATCATTTTCTCAAGAAGAAGAAAATACAGCAAAATTGATAGAAGGTTGGTTTGTAGAAAATGAAATACCTTTTAAAAGAACAAAAAATAATATTTGGGCAACCAACAAATATTTTGATGATAGCAAACCTACCTTATTGTTAAACTCTCATCACGATACCGTACATCCAAATTCGGCATACACCAATGATCCTTTAAAAGCCATAGTAGAAGATGGTAAATTATATGGTTTAGGTTCTAATGATGCTGGTGGTTGTTTGGTTTCCTTAATGGCTACATTCACTAATTTTTACGCACAAGAAAACCTTAAATACAATTTGGTAATTGTAGCATCTGCAGAAGAAGAAAATAGTGGTCCTAATGGATTGAATAGTATGTTAGCTATTATTCCACATATTGATGTGGCAATTGTTGGCGAGCCTACTTTAATGAATTTAGCGGTCGCAGAAAAAGGTTTAGTTGTTTTTGATGCTGTTGTAGCAGGAACTCCGAGTCATGCTGCACATCCAAATAATAACAACTCAATTTACAATACTATTGAAGTTTTACAGTGGTTTAAAGATTTTAAGTTTGAGAAACCTTCTGTGGCTTTAGGTGATGTAAAAATGACCGTTACACAAATTTCTGCAGGGTCTCAACACAATGTTGTTCCAGCGCATGTAGATTTAGTGGTAGATGTTCGTGTAAATGATGCGTATTCGAATAAAGAAATTAATGAAATATTACAAGAAAAAGCACCTTGTACTACAATTACACCAAGAAGTTTACGATTAAACTCCTCTTGTATTTCTACAAATCATGACTTGGTAAAAGCAGGAATTGCTATGGGAAGAGAAACTTACGGTTCTCCTACGCTATCCGATCAATCTGTGTTAACTTGCCAATCTTTAAAATTAGGACCTGGAGACAGTACACGTTCTCATTCTGCCAATGAATTTATTTATCTTGCAGAAATTGAAGAAGGAATTCAAATTTATGTTGAGTTGTTGAATAGAGTAATTAAATAGAGAAAAAAGAGAGTAGAAAATATAGACAAGAACCAAGACGCAAGAAGAGAAAATAATTAGAACTGATAGATTTAGTCTTGACTCTAAAAGTGAAACGGTCTTGTATCTTGATTCTAAATTTTAAAATAAAATTTACAAATATGAAACTTTGGGATAAAGGATTTTCAATAGATCAACAAATAGAAAAATTTACCGTTGGTAATGATAGAGAAATTGACATGCATATTGCAAAATATGATGTTCAGGCTTCTTTAGCACACGCAATAATGCTAGAATCTATAGGTATTATTACAGCGGATGAATTGAAAGATTTAAAAAGAGGATTGCAAGAATTAGCGGATGATATTGAAAACGGAGCCTTTGTTATTGAAGCTTCTTTTGAAGATGTACACTCTAAAATTGAATGGGAATTAACAAATAAGTTAGGCGAAGTTGGTAAGAAAATCCATACTGCTCGTTCTAGAAATGATCAAGTTTTAGTTGCTTTACAATTGTATTACAAAGAAAATTTAGCTGTTATAAATGATAAAACTAAAACTTTATTTGATACCCTTTTAAGTTTAGCAGAAACACATAAAGAAAGCTTATTACCTGGATATACGCATCTACAAGTTGCCATGCCATCTTCTTTCGGGTTGTGGTTTTCTGCCTATGCAGAATTGTTAATTGATGATGTATATATGTTAAATGCTGTTTCTAGAGTTGTAGACCAAAACCCATTAGGTTCTGCTGCTGGTTACGGTTCTTCTTTTCCTATAGACAGAGAATTAACCACCAAAGAATTAGAATTTGCTACCATGAAGTACAATGTGGTTGCAGCACAATTAAGCCGTGGTAAAAGTGAGCGTTCTATTGCTTCCGCCTTAGGCGGATTGTGTAACACGATGTCTCGTTTTGCAATGGATGTTTGTTTGTATATGAGTCAGAATTTTGGGTTTATCACCTTTCCAGATGAATTAACAACAGGAAGTAGCATTATGCCACACAAGAAAAACCCTGATGTTTTTGAATTGATCCGTGGAAAATGTAATAAAATACAGGCTTTACATACAGAAATGGTGATGATTACTAATAATTTACCAACCGGTTATCACAGAGATTTTCAGTTATTAAAAGAAAATATTATTGCTGCTTTTGAAGATGTAAAAGATATTTTAGACATCTTTAATTATTCTATTCAACAAGTAATTGTAAAAGATATTGATTTGAATGATGAAAAGTATCAATATTTATTTACTGTAGATAGTATCAATAATTTAGTGGTGGAAGGTATGTCTTTTAGAGAAGCGTATCAACAAATTGGCGGACAAGTACAAGCCGGAACGTACAAACCAGATTTAGGAAAACAACATACACATGTTGGAAGTATTCACAATTTATCTTTGGATAAGATTGCTGAGAAATATCCGAAGTAGAAATTATCTATTCCATAAAAAAAGCCTTGTTTACAAATTGTAAACAAGGCTTTTTACTTTTTAAGTAATTTAAAGATTGTTTAAAAGTAAAAATTCACTCCAACGGCAGTACTAAAAACATCAAGTACACCAACCTCTTTAGACGTAATTGCATACCATAAATAGGTTTCTACAGTTCCGAATTCTAAATAAAAATCTACTCCTTTAAAAATTTTTGGCTTTTTAAAATCCTTATGCAATAAAGCTCCTCCAAAAAAAGTAAAATGAACAGCTGTAGGCACATAATATCCATCAGGGTACAAACTAGGAAGCGTAGTAAAAGAATTCGTTCCTATGTCTAAAGTTGTTGTAAAACCTGCTATAGGTGTTATTGTTAAATTTTCTCCAATTACTTTTCTATAAATAGGAAACGTGTTCTTAATGGTAATTAAATGAATATTATCTGCTCTAGAAGCAAATTCAGGCACAAAACCATATAATAATTCTGAATACAAAACATCATTAAATAATTGATAACCAGCTCCCACAGAAACAAGACCAATATTTCCTGCAAATTGAGCTTTTACATAATCTGGTACATACCAAGATTTCTCTTTAACTACAACTGTTTCTTGAGCATAAACATTGTTAAATAATAACAACAATATAGATACTATAAATATTTTTCTAATTTTCATTTATTTTATAATTCGATCAATTCAACACTAAACCCTTTATCCTTCACAGATACTATATTATACGCTTTCTCTTTAACTGCAGGCGCAGTTAGATAACTTACATCACCCTCTTCATATAAATAACTATGCGTATGTCCATGAATAGATAATGGAACATTGTATTCTGACATGGTAGACATGTATTTTTCTTTTAATTCATCGTCAAACTGATCTCCATAAGGAGGAATATGAGCAATAACAAATACTTGATTAAAAGATGTATTGTCTTCTAATTCTGATGTTAACCAATCAAAATCTAACTCCTTTTCACTTTCCCAAACTACATTATCAAAAAGAACAAACTTGTTATTGTTAAATTCAAAAGAATAATTATAATCACCAAACATTTTCTTGTAGATGATTCCTCCATTGATATTATAATCATGATTTCCAATAACCGTTAGATAAGGTTTCTTTAATTTAGACATGATATCATGAAAAATTTCATATTCTCTTAATAATGCTTGATCAGCAATATCACCTCCAAAGATTACAAACTTAATGTCATCTCTTTTATTGATATCATCAATTACTGTACTAAGTTGATCATAAAAAAAATGTACATCTGATAAAAAAGCGAATTTAAATTCTTTAGAGTCTACTGTAATATTCTCTAATAATTTTAAATTTTTATCAGTAGTATTTTGTTGTTCGGTTTTAACGTTTGCTTCATAAACACTAAACTCAAAAGGATGTTTACAGCTTGTAAAAACGAGTGTAAGACCTAGTATTAATATTCTAATATATTTCATTTATTTTACCTATGTTTTATAAATTAATGCAAATTTATTCAATAAATAGACGACTTAAAAACATAAACTTACATTAAGTAAAATAAAAAATAATCTCAAAAACACAAACACACATAACCATTTAAAAACCAAACACATAAACAACAAAATTCACGAATTAAATAAATAATATAATTAGTCGTTTTACTACCAAAAAACAATACATACTTCTTTTATGAATTGATAATTGAACTCCAAAAAGTCACTTTTGTAGACATAAAAAGTGATTCTACTTGTATTTTAGTAGGGATATCCCTTAAAAACGCAGGGACAACGCTTAATTTTATAACCATTTTAATACTATTTAACTTTTTAATTCTATATTGAAAAATTAACCCTAAAAAAAAATACATGTTTTGGTATCATCCAGATTTAGAACGATTAGAAAATCAAATTAAAGAATTAGAATATCATCCAAAAACGATTTTTTACGGAAGTTCTACATTAACCCTATGGAATAACTTAACTACTACTTTTAAAGAACATAAACCAATAAATTTAGGATTTGGAGGCTCTACCTTGGCTGCTTGTACTTGGTTCTTTGATCGTATTTTTGAAAACATAAAAGATATAGATGCTATTGTAATTTATGCAGGAGACAATGATTTAGGAGACGGCAGACATCCAGAAGAAATTATTCTATTTTTAGAAAACTTACTATTTAAAATTAGAACTAAATACGGTAACATAAAATGTACTTGTATTTCTATAAAACCTAGTATTGCACGTAGTCATCTGCAAGAAAGCATCAATTACACAAATAAAAACATTCAAAAGTTAATGTCTAAAGACGATAATTTTCATTTTGTAAATATTTATGATGCCTTATTAGATAAAAAAGGAGAACCGAATAGCAAGTATTTTGAAGAAGATGGATTACACTTTAACTCTAAGGGGTACAACTTATTAGAAAAAACACTCCAGAAACATCCTAAAATTTTCCCTCAAAAAATACTCGAAAAAACATTTTAAAATAGTATCTTAATGAAAAATTAATTTTTCATGAAAAGAGAATATCATAAATGGTATAGTCAAAATCTTGAAAAAGAAATGGAACTCCTTGTATTTGGATTTTCAGGTGAAAAAGTTTTGTTTTTCCCACCGAGAATGGGACGTTTTTATGATTATGAAAACTGGAAAATTATTGCCTCTGTAGAGCAAAAGATTAAAAAAGGAGAATTACAAGTTTATTGTGTAGACAGTGTAGATTTAGAATCTTTTTACAACAGTTTTAAAGATCCAGGTTATAGAATTTATAGACATATACAATATGAAAACTACGTTATAGAAGAAGTGCTCCCTTTCGCCAATTTACAAAACTCAAATAAAAATATAGTATCTGCAGGCTGCAGTTTAGGTGCTTACCATGCGGTAAACATAGCCATGCGACATCCAACATTGTTTTCTAAAGTTGTTGGTATGAGTGGACGTTATGATTTAACGAAATCTAATGGTTACTTTAAAGACTTGTTAAGTGGTTTTCATAATGATTTTGTGTACTTTAACATGCCTAATCAATATTTAAAAAATTTAGACGATCAAAATTTACTTAATCAATTGAGTAAAATGAATATTATATTAGCCGTCGGTAAAGAAGATGTTTTTTTAGAAAGCAACTATAAACTATGTAATATTTTACAGGAAAAAGGAATTCCACATCACTTATTTGAATGGCAAGAAGAAGCCCATAGAGCATGTTATTGGCGTACAATGGTAAATCTCTATTTTTAAAATAACCTATATGAAACTAAGACTTATTTTTTTATTTATGATAATATCCTTTGGTCAATTACAAGCACAAAATGAAGTTATCTCTCTTTGGAAAATCGTCCCAAATAGCATAGAAACTAGCGAAGAAGAATTTATAGAACATGGAGATATTATTAAAATATCTAAAGTTAAAAAACCAACATTAGAAATTTATGCTCCATCCAAACGAAATGCAACAGATAAGGCTGTTCTTATTTATCCAGGTGGAGGTTATACTATGTTAGCCTATGATTGGGAAGGCACTGAAATTGCAAAATGGTTTAATAGCAAGGGAATTACTGCTTTTGTTCTAAAGTATAGATTACCAAATTCTAAGTCTCAAAAAACTCCCAATGAAGCTCCTTTGCAAGATGCTCAAAGAGCGATGAGATGGGTTCGTTTTAATGCTGATAAATTCGGTATTAATCCAAATAAAATTGGGGTAATCGGTTTTTCTGCTGGCGGACATTTAGCCTCAACTTTGGGCACTCAGTTTGATACTGATAATAATTTTAAAGAAGAATCTATAGACACCATTTCTGCAAGACCAGACTTTATGGCTTTAATTTACCCCGTAATTACGATGAAGGATGATTATACACATAAAGGTTCTCGAAATCAATTGATAGGCAAAACACCTACCAAAGAATTAATAGAACAATACTCTAATGAGTTACAAGTTACAGAAAATACACCTCCTACTTTTTTAGTGCATTCTTCTAATGACAATGCAGTGCCTGTAGAAAACAGTATACAGTTTTACAAAGCTTTAAATGATAAAAAAGTAAAAGTAGAAATGCATATTTATCCTTATGGAGGTCACGGTTTTTCTTTAGCAATAAATCAAAAAGGTTATTTACATACTTGGTTAGATAGATTAGACGATTGGCTAAAAACCATGTAGCTTTAAATTATTTTTTAAACTCCAACTTTAAAAATGAACAAGAAAATTATTTCTTTTTAATAATTTAGAAAAATTAAATGCTTTATTCTATTTGGAAAAAAGAGCGTCCATTTATTTTTCAATTTCGTACTATTAAATCTTTAAAATGGACTATAAAGAACCCATACCTTCAATATAAATTTCAAAATATTTTTATATAAGCGATTTATTTATGTATTATATAATTTAACTATATAAAAATTACTAAAATCTCAACAAAAATCAGTTTTAAAAACCTCAAGAAACAAGTATCTTTGTGCTCTTAAAATAAAAAAAATGCCAAAAATTTCATCTGTAAAACATTCCGAATTTGTACTTATTGGAGGTGGTATCATGTCTGCAACATTAGCCATCTTACTTTTTGAAAAATTTCCTGGGAAGAAAATAACCATCATAGAAAAGCTACCTACAATAGCCCAAGAAAGTTCTGAGGCTTGGAATAATGCAGGTACTGGACATGCTGGGAATTGTGAATTGAATTACACTCCAGAAAAAAAAGGTGTTGTAGATATTACAAAAGCCATCAGTATTTCGGAGCAATTTACAGAAACTTATAATTTTTGGAAAGACTGTGAAGAAAAAGGCTATATCAACAATTTATCAAAATGTATAAGCGAAGTTCCACATCTTAGTTTTGTTAGAGGAAAAAAAGACGTTGCTTTTTTAGAAAAGCGTTATGAGGTTATAAAAGATAACCCTCAATTTAAAGGAATGCTTTTCTCTAAAGATAAAGAACAAGTAAAAAAATGGCTCCCTTTAATGATGGAAGGAAGAGCAGATAAAGAAGAAATTGCTGCTACCTTTTTTGAAAAAGGATATGATGTTAACTTTGGTGAAATTGCAGAACAAATATTTCGTTACTTAAAAAAACAAGACAACGTAGAGTTATTAAATCATAGTAACGTTAACAACATACAAAAGTCTAAAAGACGTAATTGGGTAGTAACAATAAAAGGGCAAAACGTTGTTAAAAGCTGGATGCTTGCCTCTAAATATCTTTTTATTGGAGCTGGTGGAGGTACATTGCCTTTATTAGAGAAAGCAAATATAAAAGAAGCAAGAGGCTATGGAGGTTTTCCTATAAGTGGTCTATGGTTACGTTGTACCAATCCAGAAATTATAGAAAAGCATAACGCAAAAGCATACGGTAAAGCAGGACGTGGTGCACCACCAATGTCTGTTCCTCACATGGATTCTAGAATGATTAACGGTAGAAAAGAATTGTTATTTGGTCCTTTTGCGGGCTTTACAACTAGATTCTTAAAACACGGTTCTATGTTCGATTTACCTAGATCTGTAGAGTTTGATAATATTATGAGTTTATTAGGTGCTGGTTACCAAAATTTACCACTTGTAAAATACTTAATAAAACAAGTAAGATTATCTTTTAAAGACAGAATGGAAGAATTAAGAGCTTTTTATCCTGAAGCAAATAATGACGATTGGAAAACTGTAATTGCTGGACAACGTGTTCAAATTATAAAAAGAAATAAAAAAGGGTTTGGTAAATTAGAATTTGGAACAGAAATAATAATTTCTGAAGATAAAACAATTGCTGCTCTTTTAGGCGCTTCACCAGGAGCATCTACTTCTTACTCTGTAATGAAAGAAGTGTTCGACAAAAGTTTTAAATAGATCTTAAGTTATAAAATTCTTTTAAAAAGTGCTATGATAAAATGTTTTGGAGGCATTTTAAGTATCACTTGTAAATCTTCAAAAACAGAAGTTTCTTCATCTAAAAATTTTAATATTTTTTTAGGTGAAGAACGTTTAAATAAATTTGAGAAAAGAAAAGATCCTATATGGTTTTTTTCACTTAAAATATCTAATAACAATAAATCATAAAACCAGAATTTATTTATTTTATGAAATTTTGGTAATGGTTTATTTTGTTTTAAATGATTGGTTAAAAGGATTGTTTTTTTATTGATATTATTAAAAGTAAAACCTGTACTTGCTTTAGACCAACCACCTGCAGTACCAATATGAATAATGTTTTTAGAGTTTTTATTCCAAAATTTATAACAGGTCATTGGTATTAAACCTTGCTCTGTTTCAATAATTTTATAATTGATAATATTTTTACTTTGTAGATATTTTTCTATTTCAGTTTTATAAATATTATAAGCTAATAAATCTTTAGAAAACAAGGTGTACTCAAACAATGCTTCTTTTTTACTGTAAGGAAGTATATACATAAAACGTGTATTTCCTTTTTGTGCAACCGTAAAATCCATAAAAGTTGCTGCACTATCATCAAAAGAATCTTCTTCTGTTTGTATAAAAAAACCAACAAAATGTTGTCTTAAAACAGGATATTTAGACTGTTTTTTATAATCATCACTCAAAATACTATTAAGTACAGTTAGTGTTTTTAAAACCTTATTTTCTGTAATTACTTCTGCCTCGGAGGATAGTTGATTAATATTAATAACACTTTCTTCAAGAAAGGAAATATTTGTTTTTAATGCTATTTGATTCCATATTTTTAGATAAAAATCTTTACTACGAATCATTTTATATTGATAAGGAGCAATACTTTCTACCTTGTTATAAATAGCACTCTTAAACACAATATTTTTCCAAGAAGTAGTTAAAATATCATTCCATTCTCCATCTTGTTCTTCCCAATAACACCAAGTTTTATCGTTAACTTGCTTTTTTACTTCGTCTACAATCAATATAGATTTGTCATCAAAAAAAGAATCTTTAGACATCCTATAAGCCATCATTAGTCCAGATGCTCCTCCTCCAACAATTATGTAGTCGTAATAATTCAAAATAGAGATATAATGGTGTGTTTAGTAAAAATTGAAGAAATTAGTGAATTTTTAAACCTTAAAGTTTTGGTTTTTTAAAATATTTAAAAGGTACAAATAACATTCCAAAACATTCTCCTTCTTCTTTTCCTAAATGCTTATGATGCATTTTATGCGCTTTTCTCAAACCTCTTAAATAACGATTATTAGTATGTTTAAACCATTTAAAACGTTGGTGAATTAAAACATCGTGTACTAAAAAGTAGGCTATTCCGTAAAACAGAATTCCGAGTCCAATAAAAAACAAGAACGTATATTCTGTATACGTACCAAAGTAAAAAAGTAAAATACTAGGTATGGCAAAAACAATAAAATAAGCATCGTTTTTTTCGAATACACCTTGGTATTTTGGCTGATGATGATCTGCGTGTAAATACCAACCAAAACCATGCATCACAAATTTATGAGTAACCCATGTAACGCATTCCATAAAAAGAAAAACACCCAAAGTAATTAGAACAAAGATCATTAAATAATGTTTAATTTATATTTTACGTAACTTCTAGCTAACAAATTTATTTTCATCGGATTCGATATACGAATTCTAGTATCCATAATTTTTTCTGACGGAACATCTTTTAACTTCTTAAGCAGTCTTTTATAATATCGATATGCCATATAAACACCAAACTTAGCTTCAACTGGTAATTTAAGAATTCCGTTTTGGTATGCAAATTCAAAATCTGCTTCTATTTCATCAATAATTAACTGTTTAGAAGATGCATCTAATTCCCCTAAATTTATATTAGGAAAATAAGAACGATTCAACACTTCAAAATCATCTTTTAAATCACGTAAAAAATTTACTTTTTGAAAAGCAGACCCCAAACGCATTGCAGCATCCTTTAACTCATTAAATCTTTTATCATCACCATCAACAAAAACCTTTAAGCACATTAACCCAACTACATCTGCAGAACCATAAATATACGCATCATATTCTTCTTTAGTTTGATATTCTGTTTTAAACAAATCTGCTTTCATACTTTTTAAAAAGGCTTGCACCATTTCATCTGGTATTTTATATTTAAGAACCGTTTGCTGAAAAGAATTTAAAATGGGATTTAGACTAATACCAAGCTCTTTTGCTAGATAATAATCTCTTTCAAAATGTTCCATTAAAAGTTCCTTATTATAATCATGAAAAGAATCTACAATTTCATCTGCAAAACGTACAAAACCATAAATATTATAAATATCTGTTCTAATTTTTGGAGACAACATATTTACAGCCAAAGAAAAAGAAGTGCTGTATTTTTTTGTAACCAACTTACTGCATTCACTAGAAACGCTATCAAATAGTTCTTTCATAATTATAGTTGATTTTTAAAGATTAATTCTGATGCAATTTTTCCAGATATTAAAGCTGGTGGAACTCCAGGACCTGGAACAGTTAACTGCCCTGTAAAATACAAATTTTTTATTTTACTACTTTTTATTTTTGGTCTTAAAAAAGCAGTTTGTAAAAGTGTATTTGCCATTCCGTATGCATTTCCCTTGTAAGAGTTGTATTCACTTTTAAAATCATCTACACAAAAAGACTTTTTAAACAACACATATTTTTTTACTTCTTGATTTGTTAATGCCTCAAATCTATCCATAATTTTATGGAAATATTCTTCTCTTAGTTCTTCTGTATCTTCTATTCCGGGAGCTAAAGGAATTAAGAAAAAACCAGCTTCTTTACCTTCTGGTGCAGAAGTTTTATCTGTAATAGAAGTGAAATTTGCATAAAAGAGAGGATCTGTTGGCCATTGCGGATCATCATAAATCTCTTTTGCGTGAGCATCAAAATCGGTATCAAAAAACAGCGTATGATGACTAACATTTTCAATTTTTTTATCAAAACCAACATAAAACAATAAAGAAGATGGAGCAAAGGTTTTTTTCTCCCAATAACGCTCAGAATACTGTCTCACATTTTTATCTAACAAAGTTTCAGTATGATGATAATCTGCTCCACTTAAAACTAAATCCGTTTTAATTTCTTTTCCATTTACCAATAAACCCGTTACATTTTTAGAAGTATCAGTTATAATTTTTTCAACATTGGCATTCGTTTTAAACGTTACTCCTAAACTTTTAGCCAAAGAAACCATACCTTCTATAACGGTATACATCCCTCCTCTTGGGTGCCAAGTTCCTAATCCGAAATCTGCATAATTCATAAAATTATAAAATGCAGGTGTATTATTAGGCTTTGCTCCTAAAAACAAAACAGGAAATTCTAATATCTTAATTAATTTTTCACTTTTTATATCTTTTCTAACTTGTTTTCTTATGGTTGAAAAAAACTGAGAAACTCTTGCAATAGTTGTTGTATTTACCAATTCTAAAGGAGAAACTCCTGGTTGATATACCAAATCTTTTATGGCAGTATCATAATTAGATTTTGCTGAATCTAAAAAAGTTTTTAAATGCTTAGCACTTCCTTTTTCTTCATCTTCAAAAAGTTGATAAATTTCTTTTAATTCGCTGGCTATTTTAACGGATGAATTTTCTCCGAAATAAACTTCGTAACCAGGATTTAATTTATCCAGCGTATAATAATCAGATGGTTTTTTATCAAAATCAGCAAAAAAACGCTCAAACACATCTGGCATCCAATACCAAGATGGCCCAATATCAAAAGTAAAACCATCTTTTTTATACTGTCTTGCTCTTCCTCCTAAAGTATCGTTTTTCTCTAAAATAATAACTTCATAACCTGCTTTTGCTAAATAACAAGAAGCTGATAAAGCAGAAAAACCCGATCCTATTATATAAATTTTCTTCTTCATTTTTAATTTTGTTTAACAAATATACAATTTTATTAAACATAAAATTGAAAATATAAAATTATATCACCTTTAACAAATCAGTTATAGTGTTATGTAGGTGAATTTGTGGACTTAAATCTAGGTGTTTAACCTGATTTACTTTCTGACCAATAGCTACAAATGTTTTACCTGAATTACGTATCATAACATCTATTTCTTTAAAATAATCTTCTATTTTATCATCATATGGTTTAATAGTTAAAGAAGTAATAAAACAAATTTCATTATCACTTTCTAAAAAATAATCCAAATTGTTTAAAGGCAAACTTTGCCCTAAGTAAATGGTATGAGCTCCTCTTAAAACAAGTTCGTAATTTAAATATAAAAGTCCAATTTCATGAATTTCATTTTCTGGCAAAAACAACACATACGTTTTACTTGATTCAGAAATATCGAACTGTAGTTTTTCTGTATTTATAAGAATTTTCTGAACAATTAAATTAGAAATAAAATGTTCATGAGCTGGTTTTAAAGTATCCGTTTGCCACAATAAACCTACATCATTTAAAAAAGGAATAAAGACTTCTTGAAAAATTTCTTGAAAAGTTTTTTCTTCTAAAAGCTTTTCATAAACATTGTTAAACAAGCGTTTATCAAACTGAAACATCGATAGTTTTAGAGCATTAATAGATTCGTCATTTAAAGATGTTTCAAAAGCTAATGCTCTAGTTTGCAAAATTAACTCTTCATCAGACATTTTTGAAATCTTAGAAATCTTAATATCATTATTATTTAATAAAACAATATTTAGAAGTTTCTGTAAATCTTCATTTGAATAAAAACGAATATTTGTTTCGCTTCTTTTTGGCTCTAAAAGATTGTACCTCTTTTCCCATATACGGATTGTATGTGCTTTTATTCCTGAAATATTTTCAAGGTCTTTAATGGTAAAATCCAATTTAATATTGTTCAATGTATTTTATTTTTAGTTCAACAAAGTTAAAGAAAAAACAAAGAATAAAATATTTTTTATTTAAAATGTAACAATTTATACTTTTACCCTACTAATAGGTAACTAACTAATTTACACAAGTGCAAAAAGATTTAGAGAAAAATTTTTTATTGGACTTTGAAGAAAATCAAAATATTGCTCATAAAATTTGTAGAATTTACACTACAAACCAAAGTGCTCATAATGATTTATTTCAAGAGATAACCATTCAGCTTTGGAAAAACTACCCAAAGTTTAGAGGAGATTCAAAATTTAGCACTTGGATGTATAGAGTAGCTTTAAATACAGCAATTTCGTTGTATAGAAAATCTACAAGAAGAGTTAAAACACAAGATATTAGTGATTTTGCTTATAAAATAAAAGCGACGGATTATGATGATACAGAAGAGGTACAATTAAAAGCACTGTACCAAGCGATTCATCAATTGAATGATATTGACAAGGCGTTGATATTTTTATATCTTGAAGACAAACCTTACAAAGAAATTTCTGAAACATTGGGGATTTCATCTGTAAATGCAAGAGTAAAAATGAATAGAGCAAAAGAGAAATTAAAAAACATTTTAAAGCCATAACAGCATGGATTTATTAGATAAATATAAAAAAACGTGGGAAAATCAACCAGAAGAAGGAAATAAATTTTCGTCTGTTGATATCTACAAAATGGCTAAATCTAAGTCATCATCTATTGTAAAATGGATCTTTATTATTGGTATTTTAGAATTTGTAATTTTAAATTCTATGTACTTTTTCTTAGATATGGAAGAAGCATATTTAGAATATGAAAAAATTGGATTAATGAATTTTGTTTATTATTCTCAAGTTTTAGCATATATAATTTTGTTCTATTTTTTAGTAATGTTCTATAAGAATTACAAAAGTATTTCTACCATTGATTCAACTAAAAAGTTGATGAAAAAAATTCTTAAAACTAGAAAAACAGTAAGAAACTATGTGATATTTAACTTAGGTTACATGGCATTAATGATGATTATTGTAATGGTAGCAGAAATAAATTTTAAGTTTGAAGATTTAGAAACCAAGCAAATATTTTTAATAATTCTCTTAACTCTAGTTATTACATTGGTAATATTAGGTGTCTTATGGCTCTTTTATCAATTGCTATATGGAATTTTATTAAAAAAATTAAACAGAAATTACAAAGAATTAGCTAAATTAGACGAGCCTAATTAATTTGTATTATGAAAAAATATGTTCTCTTTTTATTTTTAAGTTGCTCTTTTACAATGTTTTCTCAAGAAAACACTGATTTTTGGGACAATGTACAGTTTGGTGGTGGTGTAAGTATGAGTTTTGGTTCGCAAACTACCATTGGTATTTCTCCGAGTGCCATTTATAATTTTGACAATGGTTTTGCTTTAGGAACTGGTTTAACCTATATATATAGTAAATACGAAACAACAAAAACTAATGTTTATGGAGCGAGTATTATTTCTTTATACCAAATACCTAATATAGGTATTCAGCTTTCTGGAGAATTTGAACAATCTTTTGCAAATATTTCAGAAAACTCAAATAGTACATCAACAAGTTTTCCTGCCTTATATTTAGGTGCAGCTTATAATACTGGTCGTTTTGCTGTTGGTATAAGATATGATGTTTTATACGACAGCAGAAGCGTTTATGCCTCTGCTTTTTCACCAATTGTCCGTTTTTACTTTTAAAAGTTTTTCAATTCTCTTAAAAGAATTTCATGCATTTCCGCTGTGTAATCTAAATGCGTAACAATTCTAATTCTTCCTTCGCCCATTGGCGTTAAAAGAATGTTTTTTGACTCCATTTTTTTAATAAACTTCTCTGCTCCTATTTTTGCATCAACATAGAAAATTACAATATTAGTTTCTATCGGTTCTACTTTAGTAACATAAGAAACCGATTCTAAAACAACACCTATTTCTTTTGCTCTTTTATGATCTTCAGCCAATCTTTCTACATGATTGTCTAAAGCATAAATTCCGGCTGCAGCTAAAAAACCGACTTGTCTCATTGCACCACCCAATAACTTTCTAATGCGCAAAGCTTTTGCTATATGTGCTTTAGAGCCTAATAAAATAGAACCAATCGGTGCACCTAATCCTTTAGACAAACAAATAGAAATTGTGTCAAATAATTCGCCATATTGTTTTGGAGTTTCATTTTTTGCAACCATGGCATTAAATAAACGTGCTCCATCTAAATGAAAAGCTAAATTATTTTCTTTCGATATTTTCTGTAATTTTTCTAATTCAGAAAAATCCCAACAAGCTCCTCCTCCTTTATTTGTAGTATTTTCTATACAAACCAAACTTGCAAATGGCGTATGAATACCAAATCCTTCTGCAATAGCTTCTTGTAATTGTGCTGCTGTAAACATTCCTCTTTGACCATCAATTAACTTACAAGTTACTCCAGAATTGAAAGCTGCTCCTCCACCTTCGTAATTATAAACATGTGCATATTTATCACAGATTAATTTATCTCCAGGTTGGGTATGTAATTTTATAGCTGTTTGGTTTGCCATGGTTCCAGAAGGAAAAAACAAGGCATCTTCCATTCCAAATATTTCAGCTGCTTTTTCTTGTAAAGCATTCGTTGTTGGATCCATTTTAAAAACATCATCACCAACTCTTGCATTCATCATTGCATCCAACATTCCCTTTGTTGGCTTGGTAACAGTATCGGAAATTAAGTCTATTATCATTACTTATTCTAATTTTTGATAAATCTATAAAATAACTATCATCTTTTAAAACAAGAATTCTTAAAAATTCATTTATTTTTGTTCAACCTATGATTACACAAGAACAACTTAAAGATATTGCCGAAAGAATTGAAAAGTTAAAATCTTATTTAGAGATTGATAAAAAACTGATTGAAATTGCCAATGAAGAAGAGAAAACGGTAGATCCAGATTTTTGGAACAACCCTAAAGAAGCAGAGCTTTTTATGAAAGAGCTTCGCTTAAAGAAAAATTGGGTAGAAGACTATCACAAAACCATCACTTTAAGTGAAGATGTAAATGTCTTATACGAGTTTTATAAAGAAGGAGAAGTTGAAGAAGCAGAAGTTGTAGAACAATTTGAAAAAGCAAGTACATTTTTAGAAGATTTAGAGTTTAAAAATATGTTATCCGACGAAGGAGATGTATTATCTGCTACCATACAAATTAATGCAGGTGCAGGTGGAACAGAAAGTTGCGATTGGGTAGAAATGTTGTCTAGAATGTACACCATGTGGGCAGAAAAGCAAGGTTATAAATTAAAGACACTTAATTACCAAGCAGGTGATGTAGCTGGTATTAAAACCATAACCATAGAAATAGATGGTGATTATGCTTTTGGTTGGCTAAAAGGAGAAAATGGTGTACACAGATTGGTACGTATTTCACCTTTCGATTCTAACGGAAAACGTCATACCACTTTTGGTTCTGTCTATGTTTTCCCTGTTGCCGATGATTCTATAGAAATAGAAATCAATCCGGCAGATATAGAAATTATAACCGCGCGTTCTAGTGGTGCTGGCGGACAAAATGTAAACAAAGTTGAAACCAAAGTTCAGTTAACGCACAAACCAACCGGAATTCAGATTTCTTGCTCAAACTCGCGTTCTCAGCACGATAATAGAGCAACAGCATTAAAAATGCTAAAATCTCAATTATATGAAATTGAATTGCAAAAACAACAAGCCACAAGAGATGAGATTGAATCTGGGAAGCTAAAAACAGAATGGGGAAGCCAAATTAGAAACTATGTAATGCATCCTTATAAGTTGGTAAAAGATGTAAGAACTGGTCACGAAACAGGTAATGTAGACAATGTAATGAATGGCGATATAAATCCGTTTTTAAAGTCTTATTTAATGTTAAATGGACAAAAAAGCGATTAGATTTTTAATTATTTAAATTACAATTATTAGAAGCTATTTCCTACTAGGAATTTATCTTGAGCTAAGTCGAAAGATTATATCTTTTTTTAAGAAAAATAAAAAAAGGATGCCATTTCAATCAGGGCTAAACTAATTTGCAAACGAATAGCAAAACTTTGAAACTTTGAAACTTTGAAACTTAAAAATAATGATTAAAATATACCACAACCCACGTTGTTCTAAATCTAGACAAGGGGTAGAAATTTTAGAAAACTCTAAGAAAGAATTCGAAATAGTAAAATATTTAGAAGAAATTCCAACAGAAAAAGAACTAACAGAAATTATTAAAATGTTAGACATCTCTCCTATTCAGTTAGTTAGAAAAACAGAAAAAATATGGAAAGAAAACTACAAAGGAAAAGAGTTATCTGACAAGGAGGTTATCAAAGCAATGATAGAGTATCCAAAGTTAATAGAACGCCCAATTGTTATCAATAATAACAAAGCAGTTATCGGCAGACCTCCAGAAAATATTAAATCCATAATTTAACCTTAACTTTTTTGTGTTTTGTTTAACTTTTCTTTAACTACTTCTAATTAAACTTAGAGAGAACTTTGCTGTCTTAAAATAACAAGATTCAAAGACAATTATGAAGAAAATTACACTCTTATTACTTTGCCTATTAACATCAACCTATTTGCTAGCTCAAAAACCTAGTAATGAAACTATTTCTATTACAGGTAAAGTTGTAGATGCAAATACCAATCAACCATTAGAATATGCTACTGTAGTTTTAAAAAACACTGAAACGCAAGTAGTTTCTGGGGGAATTACAGATCAAACAGGTAGTTTCAATATTAAAAACCCAATAGGAACGTACGAAATTAGTGTAGAATTTATTTCTTTTAAAACTATTAAGTATCCAGTTCAAGAAATTTTATCAAACAAAAATTTAGGAACAATCAAACTTTACGAAGACACAAGTAGTTTAGATGAAGTGGTTTTTATAGCAGAAAAATCTACGGTAGATATTCGTTTAGATAAAAAAATATATAACGTTGGTAAAGACATGACTGTAAAAGGTGGTTCTGCTTCTGATGTTTTAGACAACGTACCTTCTGTAGATGTAGATCCCGAAGGAATTGTTAGTTTAAGAGGTAGTGAAAACGTACGTATTTTAATAGACGGAAAACCATCTGCTTTAGTTGGTTTAAGCGGTGCAGATGCTTTAAAACAATTGCCTTCTGATGCTATTGAAAGAGTTGAAGTAATTACATCTCCATCTGCAAGATATGACTCTGAAGGAACTGCAGGAATTTTAAACATCATTTTAAGAAAAGGAAAAGCTTCTGGTTTTAACGGTTCTGTAAATGTTACTGCCGGAGATCCTAAAAATTACCAAGCTGGTGTAAATTTAAATTTACGTACAGAAAAAATAAATGTTTTTTCTAACCTTGGTTATAATAATAGTAGAAGCCCTGGTATTTACGATTCTGATATTACTTATTTAACAGGTAATGTTGTAGATAGTATAAGAGTAGAAAATAGAGACAACGAAAGATTAAGAAAAGGCTTTAATGCTAATTTTGGTTTAGAGTATTACTTAAACAAAAAAAGTTCTATTACAGGTACTATTTTTGTGAGAGACTCTAATAATGATAATGTTTCTATAAACAACATTAGTTCTTTTGATACTAGCGAAAACAACTTATATAATTCTTTACGTATACAAGATGAATCAGAAAAAGATCAAACACTTCAATTCTCTTTAAATTACACAAATAATTTAGATGATAAAGGTCAAAAATTAACTGTAGACCTACAACATAGTGCTAGTTCAGAAAATGAATTTGCAATAATTACAGATACAAATCCAGAAACAAATACAACAAACGAACTTTCTATAGACAATTTAGTGCAGGCAGATTACGTTTTACCAATCGGTGAAAACTCACAATTTGAAGCAGGTTATCGTGGTAGTTTCCAAGACTTATCGTCAAATTACTTAGTTGTCGCTCCTAATTTAGACCCAGCATACAACCCTTCTAATAACTTAGAATTCATTCAAAATGTAAATGCTTTTTACACACAATTTGGAAGTAAAATTAACAAGTTTTCTTATTTATTAGGTTTAAGAGCAGAAATTACAAACATTGATATTCAATTATTGAATAACAATGAAAATTACAATAAAAATTATACAGATTTGTTTCCAACCGTAAACTTTGGGTATGAATTAAACGATGATCAAAGTTTTACCTTAGGATATAGCAAAAGATTAAGAAGACCAAGCTCTCGCTATTTAAATCCATTTGAAAGTAGAGAAAGTGAAGTTATTTTTTCTAAAGGAAACGTAGACTTAGACCCTACATATACAAACTCTTTCGATTTAGGTTACTTAAATACTTGGGGGAAATTAACTTTAAACTCCTCTATTTATTACCAACATTCAACAAACAATATCTCGAGAGTTAACAGTCAAGATGTTAGATTTGTAAACGGAAAAGAAACCAATGTAATTATTAGACAACCTATTAATTTAGCTTCAGAAGACAGATCTGGTTTCGAATTTACAGCAAATTATAACGCTAGTAGAAAAGTACGTTTTTCTGGTAGTTTTAACTACTATCAATTCGAAACAGAAGGAGAATACACTTACAACGTTACAGACCCTAATAATGGCAACCTAACACCAATTACTCAAAATTTTGATACAAAAAATGACTCTTGGTTCACGCGTTTCGATGCTAAAATTACACTTCCTTGGGATATTCAATCTCAAACAAGAGTTTTTTATTACGGTCCAAAAAACGATGCACAAAGCGAGAGAGAAGGTATTTTATCTACAAACATAGCACTTAGTAAAGATATTTTAAAAGACAAAGGTACCTTAGTACTTAATGTTAGTGATCTTTTTAACTCTAGAAAGTACCAAGTTGTTGGGTACGCTCCAAGTAAAGAAAACCCTACAAATATTACTGACCAAACATTTCAAAGAAGAATGCGCCAGGTGTCTTTAACTTTTACCTACAGATTTAATCAGAGTAAAAACCAAAAAGATAGAAAACCAGCTGGAAATAGAGAAGATGATGGTGGCGGAGATGAATTTTAAAAGTATTTGGGCGTTTTAACAGGCTTTCCGCACTCGCTTTTTTTCTGAAAAAGAAAAAAGAGCTCAAACAATTGCTTCAATCCCTAACGCGGGCATATTTGCTAATTATTTGTTACTACAACAAGTTTTGCAAGTTTGCCCGCGTTAGGGATTCTAGTGAAAAGCCCACAGGTTTTTACCTTTGTAAAAAACGAGGACTTGTAACGGAAATCCCGCCCCTTGTGGTAACGCCCAAAAAAAACTCGTTCAAATAAATGAACGAGTTTTTTTTTAATTATATGTTTTAAAAAGACTACTTACCTTCGGCAGCTTTTTTAGCTTCTTTCTTTAACTTCATATTTTCCCAGATAGTTCCACCAATCCAGTAAGGAACCACAAATGTTAATAAGAATATTAACAACCAAAAACCAGCTGTAAAAATAAACATAAATAAAACCAATCCTGAAAATTCTGAAAAATCTAACATTTGTATATTTTGTAAAATTATTATTGCAAAAATAATATTTATTTTTAAAAGATAGGCATCAAAAAAACATTTTTTTTAGTTATCTAAAAATGATAAATATCAACTTTATGTAATCATAGTTTTTTGTAAATTTGTGTATCTAAAATTTACATTATAATTATGAAATATAGAATCGAAAAAGACACTATGGGAAACGTAGAAGTTCCTGCAGACAAATATTGGGGTGCACAAACAGAACGCTCTAGAAACAACTTTAAAATAGGTGCTTCTGGTTCTATGCCATTAGAAATTGTTTATGGTTTTGCATATCTAAAAAAAGCAGCTGCATATACAAATACAGAGTTGGGTGTTTTAACAGAAGAAAAAAGAGATTTAATCGCACAAGTTTGTGATGAAATTTTAGAAGGAAAGTTAGATGACCAGTTTCCTTTAGTTATTTGGCAAACAGGTTCTGGTACACAATCTAACATGAATGTGAACGAAGTAATTGCTAACAGAGCGCAAGAAATTGCAGGAAAAGTAATTGGTGAAGGCGAAAAAGTGATTCAGCCAAATGATGATGTAAATAAATCGCAATCATCTAACGATACATTTCCTACAGGTATGCACATTGCTGCTTACAAAAAAATTATAGAAACTACTATTCCTGGAATTACACAATTAAGAGATACTTTAAAAGCAAAAACCGAAGCTTTTAAAGATGTTGTAAAAATTGGTAGAACACATTTAATGGATGCTACTCCACTTACTTTAGGTCAAGAGTTTTCTGGTTACGTTGCACAATTAAACTTCGGTTTAAAAGCGCTAAATAATACATTAGAGCATTTATCTCAATTAGCTTTAGGTGGTACAGCAGTAGGTACAGGATTAAATACACCTGCAGGTTATGATGTTTTAGTTGCAAAATATATTGCACAATTTACAGGAATGCCATTTATTACAGCAGAAAACAAATATGAAGCTTTAGCAGCACATGATGCTTTAGTAGAAACGCATGGAGCGTTAAAGCAAATTGCTGTTTCTTTAAATAAAATTGCAAACGATATTAGAATGATGGCTTCAGGACCAAGATCTGGAATTGGAGAAATTATTATTCCTGCAAACGAACCAGGCTCTTCTATTATGCCTGGTAAAGTAAACCCAACACAGTGTGAAGCTATGACAATGGTTGCTGCTCAAGTTATGGGTAATGACGTTGCCGTAACAATTGGTGGTGCTCAAGGACATTATGAATTAAATGTTTTTAAACCTGTAATGGCTGCTAATGTTTTACAATCGGCTCAATTAATTGGCGATGTTTGTAAATCTTTTGATGAACATTGTGCTGCTGGTATAGAACCAAATCATGCTAGAATTACAGAATTGGTAAATAATTCTTTAATGTTAGTTACTGCTTTAAATACTAAAATCGGGTATTATAAATCTGCAGAAATTGCAAATACAGCACACGCTAACGGAACAACTTTAAAAGAAGAAGCTGTTCGTTTAGGCTATGTAACTCCAGAACAATATGACGAATGGGTAAAACCAGAAGAAATGACTGGCGGTTTAAAATAAAAATATTAATTTTACATTCTCTAAAAGCTGCATACTTATGCAGCTTTTTTTGGCTAAACAAAGTAAATCATAATAAAAGAAAATGAAGATGAACAAACACGAAGAATTTATGAGCGAAGCTGTAAAAGCGGCTTTAAAAGGAATGAACAATAACGAAGGAGGTCCTTTTGGATGTATTGTTGTAAAAGACGGAAAAGTAATTGGTCGTGGAAACAACAAAGTAACTTCTACAAACGACCCAACGGCACACGCAGAAGTAACTGCAATAAGAGATGCTTGTAAAAACATCGGTTCTTTTCAGTTAGACGGTTGTATTATATATACTTCTTGCGAGCCATGTCCTATGTGTTTAGGTGCGATTTACTGGGCAAGACCAGACAAAGTTTTTTATGGAAGTAATCAGCAAGATGCTGCAAATATTGGTTTTGACGATGAATTTATCTACAAAGAAATTCCTTTACCTTACGAGAAAAGAAGTATTCCTTTTGAGCAAATAGGAAGAGAAATTGCATTAGAGCCTTTTAATAAATGGGCAGAAAAACAAGATAAAACAGCTTATTAAATTCCTCTAAAAAACTGAAATTTCTTCTCAGTTTTTTTATATAACTAAAAAAGCATCGAATTAGCGATGCTTTTTGAATTTTTAATTCTTTTTAAATAAACTAGATATTCTAGAGAAGAAGCCTTTATTGTCTTCATCCTCATGATAGCCATTACCGTATTTTCCGTAACCATAGCCGTAACCGTAGCCATAACCATAGCCGTAACCATAACCGTATTTATTCTTTATAGAAAAGTCGTTTAAAACATAACTAATATTGGTTACTTCTTTATTTTTATACTTATCATCTATCATTCTCATCATTCCCTTTTCGGAATAATCCTGACGGATAACATAAATAATAGCATCTCCATATTTAAACAATTCTAAAGCATCTGAAACTAAACCAACAGGCGGTGTATCAATAATAACATAATCATATCTTTCTTGAAGATCTTTAATCATCTTATCTGCCGTTTCATTCAGTAATAATTCAGATGGATTTGGAGGTATTGGTCCAGACAAAATAAGATCTAGGTTTGGTACTTTAGTCTTAATTATAATTTCATCTAATGTCTTTTGCTTAATTAAATGATTTACCACACCAACGTCATTGGTTAAATCAAAATCATCATAAATTTTAGGTTTTCTTAAATCTAAACCTATTAATACCGTTTTCTTTCCGCTTAAAGCAAAAACAGTTGCCATATTTATAGAAATCATTGTTTTCCCTTCTCCACTTACAGAAGAAGTTAAAACTAATGTCTTTGATTTATCCGCATCTGTATTCTTAAACAAAAATTGAATATTAGATCTAAGCGCCCTGAAAGATTCTGAAACAGAAGATTTTGGTTTATTAAAAACAGCTAGGTTATTATTTCCATGGTTTTTACCTACAACACCTAAAACAGGAATTGCATAATTATTTTGAATATCTTCTGCTGTGTGAATTTTATTATCTAAAACCTCTCTAGTTATGATGTAAAATAATGGAAAAACAATTCCCAACATTAATCCTACTAAATAATTAAAACTTGGTATTGGGTATACAGGTCCATTACCTAAATCTTTAGCCGTGTCTATAATTTTAACATCAGATACATTTGCAGCTATCGCTGTACCAGCTTCATAACTTTTTTGCTTCAAATAATTATAATTTGCTTCAGAAATTTCATAGTTTTTCTCAAATTTTAATAAGCCTTGTTCAGTTTTAGGTAATCTTTTTAACTTACTTTTATAACTAGATAAATTAGACCTTAACTTATTAAGTTTATTATTATTAACTACTTTTAATGTTGAAATATTTTCTAAAAGATTATTTTTAGAAATCTTAATTTCATTGCTTAATACTACAATACTTGGGTGACTATCTGTTACAGAACCTCTTAATTTCTCTCTTAAGCTAGATTTCTGTATAAGAATAGATATTTCTTCTGCAATTTTCATATCTTGAATAGATATTAAAGCAGGCACAGGTACGTTTTCTCCAAAAGAATCATGTGAGCTTATATAACTTCTTAAGTTATTTAAATAGTCATTAAATTCTAATATCCCTTTCTTTTCTTTTTCTAAGTCAATTGTTTGATCAAAAATAACACTCCCTTCTTCAGATAGATCGTAAATATTATTTTTTTCTTTATAAACCCCTAACTCTTCCTCTATTCTCTTTAAACTATCTTCTACTTTTGTAAATAAAACTTCAATATATTCTTTTGTTCTTTTAGCATAAAGAATCTTTTGCTCTTGTTTGTCTTTATCTAAAATAAAAACGGTTGTGTTTAAATAATCTACAATTCTATTCTTATTTGTACCATCTTTAGACAACTGAAGCATCGAAGACCCATTTGTAATATCAGATACACTTATTGACCTATTAGCCCCAACGGTGCCATCAAAACTTACAAACTGAATAAAATATTTTTCTCCTATATTAAATTTATTATTTTTTTTAAGTGAAAAATTTAAAAATGAAGTATTTACTTCTTCATCTATTTTAAACTCTTTAGAAAAAGATGTTTTATTAGAGTTATAATTACTTATTACACTAGAATCATATGTAATTAATTGGTTAGTACCTAATTCATTAAAATCAAAAGACAAATTATAAGTATTCTCTCCAGTAATTTCTACTTGTAAAAGCTTATTATATAATTGAGGCTTGCTAGTATTAAGATTAACTATAAAAGGTGTCTGTCCATACACATCTTCTAGCCTATACCTTCCTTCTTTTAAATAATTTATAAAGAAATTTAATTTTTTAACAACTTTTTCATTATGTGTTCTAGAAGTTAAGACTACTTTAATCGTTTCTACAGCATCACTTGCTCCCCCCCAGTTAAAAGCGATATTTGTTCCGGTAGAAAATAATGGATTATTTTCTTCTTTTACAGAAATAACTGTGTTAAGACTATAAATTTTAGGTTTATAGTCATTCATAAATTTAGCAACAATTAATGCAATAATAATAGTTACAAAAAAAAGTTTCCAATAAGATAAAACTTTAAAAAGATAACCTTTAACATCAATATTGTTTTGAATAGTACTATTATCTAGTTTATTAAAATTATCCATAAATCGCTATAAATTTCTTGCTAAAATAAAAGTAGTACTTATTAATGTAAATAAAGAAACAATTGTTGTGAGTGCTCCAAGACCAGTAGTACCTGTTCCCCATGTCTTTTGTTTCAGTGGAATAACATTTATAATATCATTTGGTTTGATATAAAATACGTCCGAATCAAAAGCGCTTATTTGTGTTAAATCAATTGTGAATTTTTCTGTCCCCGTAATCGAGTTTCTTATAATTTCAACTCTTTTTCTATTACCAACAGCTGTAATATCTCCAGAACTAGAAATAGCATCTATAATGGAAAGTTTATTTTGATAAATAATATTAGGACCTGGATTTCCTATTTCTCCAATGGCTGTATACTTAATACCAGCCAATTTTACAGAAACAAAAAGCTCTTCTTGTGTTTTAATGAATTTTTTTAATTCATTTTCTATTTTTTTTCGAACCTCTAGCTCAGTATACCCTAAAACATTAATTTCTCCTAAAGTAGGCATTCTTATATTTCCATAACTATCAATACTATAACCATTAAAAAATATTTGAGATTCATCTATATTTGTATTATTAGAATTACTAGATTGTTTCTTAAAAACGGATACTAAAGTCTCGTCATTAGATTTTATATCTATATTTAAGATATCATCAACCTGTAACTTGTAAGGAATATTATTAATTCTTTTAATTTCTTTTTTTGCAATTGGCTCTCCTTGTAGATAAATTATATCCTTAGCTGGTATACACGAAAAAAGAAAAGGAATAAATAAGAGCAGTAAAAAATGGTTTCTCATTGTAATTTTAATCATAAATATGCACAAATATACTTTTTAAAAGTGGTTTACTATAATTTTATTTTACTTTCGTTTTTTATAAAAAATGATTTATTTGATAACAAAATATTTAAAATTTCTCGTAAAATCATCCAATCAACATGGGGTTCACTCCCCTTTTGTGTATGATTTAATAACCAAATGTTTTTACAAAAAAACAGACCCAATATTAGTTCAATTATTTTATAAAACGAAGCAACAACTATTAGACAACAAAAGTTTGATAAAAGTCACAGATTTTGGTGCAGGTTCTAAAGTTTTTAAAAATAATGAGCGTCAAGTTTCTAAAATTGCAAAAATTGCAGGTTTATCAAACAAAAAAGCTAAATTATTAATTCGTTTAATTCAATATTTTAAACATAATAATTTATTAGAAATTGGTACTTCTTTAGGTTTAGGTACATCAGCAATTAAAATTGGAAACAATAAAACAAATATTACAACATTAGAAGGTTGCCCAGAAACTAGTAAAATTGCTGAAAATTTATTTTTAAAAAATAATTATAAAAACATTCAGATAATTACTGGCGATTTTAAAGAAACTTTACCCAAAGCTGTCAAAAACCAACAATTCGATTGTATTTATTTTGATGGAAATCATACAAAAAAAGACACCTTACATTATTTTAATACTTGTTTAAATACCGTTACTAATAATTCAGTATGGATTTTTGATGATATTTACTGGAGTGACGAAATGAAAGAAGCCTGGACAGAAATTAAAAATCACAAAAAAGTAACCGTTACCGTTGATGTTTTTTACTGGGGAATTGTTTTCTTCAGAAAAGAACAGGAAAAAGAACATTTTAAAATAAGAGTCTAATTCTTTAAAAGTGTTAAATCGTGTTAATTTTAAACAGCACTCCTTTTAAACTTTGTAACTTTGATTTAATGAAAAACCGCAACTAATATTATGAAAATATATACAAAAACTGGTGATGCTGGTACAACCGCTCTTTTTGGAGGTACTAGAGTAAAAAAATACAATTTACGTATAGAAAGTTATGGTAATGTAGACGAACTAAATTCTTATATTGGATTAATAAAGGATCAAAACATAAGTGTTTCTATTAAAGAATCTTTATTAAAAATTCAAAATGAATTATTTACTTTGGGTGCTATGTTAGCAACTCCTCCAGAAAAAGAAACTTTAAAAAATGGAAAAGAGAGACTCAACATTCCAAAAATTGATGATGCTTCTATTCTGTTTTTAGAAGAAGAAATTGATAAAATGGATTTAGAGCTCCCTCAAATGACTCATTTTATTCTTCCTGGCGGACATCAATCTGTGTCATTTTGTCATATTGCAAGATGTATTTGCAGACGAGCAGAACGCTTAGTTGTAGAACTAAATGATCAAGAAAACATTAATATTGACATACTAAAATACTTAAACCGACTTTCTGACTACCTTTTTACGTTGGCACGAAAGTTGTCCAAAGACTTATCAGTAGAGGAAATCAAATGGATTCCTACAAAAAATTAACACGTTCTTTTTTTATCGATTTAAAGAAGTTTTTCATTTTATTTCATCCTTAAAGCATTAATTTTAAGATATTAACAAATTGAAAGAATAACTTCTCTATATATTTCTTAAAAAAGACTTGTATAATTCAGTAAAAAAATTATTTTTGCACAAAATTAAACATTAAGAAATGTATTGGACATTAGAATTAGCATCTTATTTAGCAGATGCGCCTTGGCCAGCAACCAAAGACGAATTAATAGATTACGCTATTAGAACTGGATCTCCTTTAGAAGTAGTAGAAAACCTACAAGATATAGAAGATGAAGGTGATGCGTATGACTCAATTGTTGAAATTTGGCCAGATTATCCTACCGAAGATGATTATCTTTGGAATGAGGATGAATACTAAACATAATAATTAAATATAAAAAGTCTCTAAAGAGGCTTTTTTTTTGTTTTCTTATAATCTAGAAAACTATTTTTCAGGCTTTTAAAAAACCTGATACGGAACTATAATGCAGTTATTAATTTAACTGAAAATAACATAATAAATGAATATTTTAAATTCAGTAATCAAACTTTTTGTTGGTGATAAGCAAGAAAAAGATTTAAAAATTTTACAACCAGTTGTTGAAAATGTAAAAAAATTCGAAATAGAATTTTCTAAACTTTCTAACGATGGTTTAAGGGCCAAAACCATCGAGTTTAAGCAAAGGATAAAAACTGCTACAAAAGAGTTTGATACTAAAATTACTGAATTAGAAGAAGAAGCTAAGACAGCAGATATAGATCGTCAAGAAGATATTTATACTGAAATAGATGCTTTAAAAGATGAAGCATATAAAGTTTCTGAAGAAACTTTACTTAAAATTATGCCAGAAGCTTTTGCTATAGTAAAAGAAACGGCAAAACGTTTTGTAGAAAATGAGCAAGTAGAAGTTACAGCATCTCCTTTTGATAGAGAATTATCTGCAGAAAGAGATAACGTTACTTTAGAAGGTGATAAAGCTTTTTGGGCAAATTCTTGGGATGCATCCGGTAAAGCTGTCACTTGGGACATGGTTCATTATGATGTTCAATTAATTGGTGGATCTGTTTTACACCAAGGTAAAGTTGCAGAAATGATGACTGGTGAGGGAAAAACATTAGTTTCTACCCTTCCCGTTTATTTAAATGCATTAACTGGTAACGGAGTTCACTTAGTAACAGTAAATGATTATTTAGCAAAACGTGATAAAGCGTGGATGGGACCAATTTTTGAGTTTCATGGTTTTACAACAGACTGTATCGATTATCATCAACCAAATTCTGATGCGCGTAGAAAAGCATATAATGCAGACATTACGTATGGTACAAATAACGAATTTGGTTTCGATTATTTACGTGATAATATGGCTAGCTCTAAAGACGATTTAGTACAAAGAGCACCTAACTACGCAATTATTGATGAAGTAGATTCTGTTTTAATTGATGACGCGAGAACGCCGTTAATTATTTCTGGACCAGTACCACAAGGAGACAGACATGAATTTAACGAATTAAAACCTTTAGTTTCTGAAATCGTTACTAAACAAAAAAATCACTTAGTTAGTGTTTTTGCTGAAGCTAAAAAATTAATCGCAGAAGGAAACGATAAAGATGGAGGATTTTTATTATTAAGAGTTTACAGAGGTTTACCAAAAAACAAAGCATTAATTAAGTTTTTATCTCAAGAAGGAAATAAACAAATCTTGCAGAAAACAGAAAACTACTACATGCAAGATAACAACAAATTAATGCCACAAGTAGATGAAGACTTATGGTTTGTTGTTGAAGAAAAAAATAATCAAATTGATTTAACAGACAAAGGAATCGCAGATTTATCAGAAAAAACTGCAAATGAAAACTTCTTTGTATTACCAGATATCGGAGTAAAAATTGGTGAAATAGATAATTCTGAAAGTAGTAAAGAAGAAAAAACTGCTCAAAAAGAAGAACTATATAAAGACTTTAGCATAAAAAGTGAACGCATTCATACCATGAACCAACTTTTAAAAGCATACACTGTTTTTGAAAAAGATGTTGAATATGTGGTTATGGAGAACAAAGTAATGATTGTTGATGAGCAGACAGGTCGTATCATGGATGGTCGTCGTTATTCAGACGGATTACACCAAGCAATTGAGGCAAAAGAAAATGTAAAAATTGAAGATGCTACTCAAACTTTTGCTACTGTAACCTTACAGAATTACTTTAGAATGTACAGAAAACTGTCTGGTATGACAGGTACAGCAATTACGGAAGCTGGTGAGTTATGGGAAATATACAAATTAGATGTTGTAGAAATCCCTACAAACAGACCTATTCAAAGAGATGATAAGGAAGATTTAATTTACAAAACTGCGCGTGAAAAATACAATGCAGTAATTGAAGATATCGTAAAACTAGTTGAACAAAATAGACCTGTTTTAGTTGGTACAACTTCTGTAGAAATCTCAGAATTATTAGGTAGAATGTTACAAATGCGTAAGATTCCTCATAATATTTTAAATGCAAAATTACACAAAAGAGAAGCAGATGTTGTTGCGCAAGCTGGTAAACCTGGTATTGTTACAATTGCAACAAACATGGCTGGTCGTGGTACCGATATTAAATTATCTAAAGAAGTAAAAGATGCTGGTGGTTTAGCTATTATTGGTACAGAACGTCATGATTCTAGACGAGTAGATAGACAGTTACGTGGACGTGCAGGAAGACAAGGTGATGTTGGGTCTACTCAATTTTATGTTGCTTTAGATGACAATTTAATGCGTCTTTTTGGTTCTGATAGAATTGCCAAAATGATGGATAGAATGGGCTTAAAAGAAGGTGAAGTAATTCAGCATTCTATGATTACCAAATCTATTGAAAGAGCACAAAAGAAAGTAGAAGAAAATAACTTCGGTATTCGTAAGCGTTTGTTAGAGTATGATGATATTATGAACGCTCAACGTGAGTTTGTTTATAAAAGAAGACGTCATGCATTAGATGGTAAACATTTACAGGTAGATATTGCAAACATGATTTATGACACTTGCGAATCTATTACGAATACGAATAAAGCAGCTAAGAATTTCCACAATTTTGAATTTGAATTGATTAAATTTTCTTCAATGACTTCTCCTTTTACAGAAGAAGAATTTGATAAACTTTCACAAAAAGAAATCACAGACAAATTATACGATCTTGTTACAGAACATTACAAAAACAAAATTGAAAGAAATGCCGTTTTAGCATTCCCTGTAATTAAAGATGTTTTTGAAAATGAAGGTGATCGTTATGAGCGTATTGTAGTTCCTTTTACTGACGGTACTAAATCTTTACAAGTTGTAACCAACTTAAAAGATGCTTATGAAAGTGAAGGAAAAAGTTTAATTACAGATTTCGAGAAAAACATTACGTTAGCAATTATAGATGAAAACTGGAAAGATCATTTACGTAAAATGGATGATTTAAAACAATCTGTTCAGAATGCATCTTATGAGCAAAAAGATCCTTTATTAATCTACAAGTTTGAAGCTTTTGAATTGTTTAAAACTACTGTTGATGAAATAAATAGAGAGGTATTATCTTTCTTATTTAAAGGAGAGCTTCCTAGTCAAGATGCGAATCAAATTTCAGAAGCACGTCAACAAAAAAGAGAAAGTTTAAATACAAGTAAAGCTGATGTTCAAAACTCTACAGAACAAGCTATAGAGAGTTCTCGTCAAAAACAATCTGAACCTGTTGAAACCATAGTACGTGAACAACCTAAAGTTGGAAGAAATGAGCGCGTTACAATTAAAAATGTAATGAGTGGTGAAGAGAAAGAAGTAAAATTTAAACAAGCTATTCCTTTAATTGAAAAAGGAGAATGGGTTGTAGTAAATAAATAAACTATTTATTTTAGTATATAAATAAGAAGTCCAAAGTTAAAAGCTTTGGACTTTTTTATTTTTAAGAATACAGCCTCCATTTTTATTATTTCTAGAATCAATTAAAAAATATTAAACACAAAAAACCGTTTAGAAAATCTCTAAACGGTTTTTAATATTTATAGAATTCTGTTTAAACAGAAATAATAGTTTTATTCGAAACTTGTATTCATTTTTAGGTACTCTAAAAATTCTCTTTTCGTTTCCTTTTCTTTAAATTTACCTCCAAACTCAGCAGTAACAGTAGAGCTTTCGATATCTTTAATACCTCTAGAGTTAACACATAAGTGCTTTGCATCAATAACACAAGCAACATCTTCTACACCTAAAGCTTCTTGCATCGCTTGTACAACTTGCATTGTTAAACGCTCTTGCACTTGAGGTCTCTTAGAAAAATACTCTACAATTCTATTCATTTTAGAAAGTCCAATTACTTTTCCATCAGAAATGTAAGCAACATGTGCTCTACCAATAATTGGCAATAAATGATGTTCACAGGTAGAATATACAACGATATTTCTTTCTACCAACATTTCACCATAATTGTAATTATTATCAAAAGTTGATGCTTTTGGTAAATTTTTAGGGTTTAATCCCATAAAAAGTTCATTAACAAAAGATTTAGCAACTCTTTTAGGAGTTCCTTGTAAACTATCGTCTGTTAAATCCAAACCTAAAGTGGTTAAAATATCCTTAACACTCTGTTGGATTCTTTCAATTTTTTCTTCATCAGTTATATCAAAAGCATCTGCTCTTAATGGAGTTTTGGCTGATGTACCAACGTGATTCTCTCCTATTTCTTCAATTCTTTCGTCATTCATTTTGCTGCTCAATTCAAACATTTCATTCTTATTATAGTGCAAATTTACGTGTTTGCAACGTATTATTTTAGTTTACGAATCAATAAAAATTATAAAACTATAATTTATGCTTTTAGTAAGGATAGTATTTCTGATAAATTACCATCTTTTTGCTCTCCAGAATTCATATTCTTTAAAGTAAAAACATCGTTTACAACATTAGAAACTACAAATTCTATTTCTCTAGAACTAACATATTTCCATTGTCGCTTTTGTGCCTTATTACTTTCTGCTAAATCAGGATAAAATTCACTTTTTATATTATTTTCTCTTAAAACCTTAATGGCTTTCATTTTTAAAACATCCGAATTAGAATCAAAGTTTAAGAAAATAACCTTTGGTTTTGGTAAATCTACAGCTTTAAACAACCCTAATTCTTCTAATACTAAATAGATTCTGTCTAATCCGAAAGAGATTCCAACTCCAGAAACATCTTTTAAACCAAAGATTCCTGTTAAATCGTCATATCTACCACCACCACCAATAGAACCCATTTTTACACCTTTTGGCGCAGCAACTTCAAAAATTGCTCCTGTGTAATAATTTAATCCTCTTGCTAAAGTAACATCTACTTCTAAAGTTGCTGTTTCTAAACCTAATGCTGAAACAGAATTAATTACAAAACGCAACTCTTCTACTCCATTTGTTCCTTCTTCAGAAGTTGATAACAGACTTTCTAATGAAGCTAATTTATCTAAATTAGACCCAGAAAAATCGAACAAAGGTTGTACTTTTTCAATAGCGTCCTCCGTAATTCCTTTAGACAACATTTCTTTAACAACACCGTCTTTACCAATTTTATCTAACTTATCTAAAGCTACAGTAAAATCGATTAATTTATCTTGTGCACCAATAACTTCTGCAATTCCAGAAAGTATTTTTCTATTGTTAATTTTGATATTCGTTCCTGCTAAACCAAGTTTACTAAAAACGGTATCATATAATTGTACAAATTCTACTTCTTGCCATAAAGATTTACTACCAACAACATCTGCATCACACTGAAAAAACTCTCTAAAACGTCCTTTTTGTGGTCTATCTGCCCTCCAAACAGGTTGTACTTGATATCTTTTAAAAGGAAACGTAATATCATTTTGATGTTGCACAACGTAACGAGCAAAAGGCACTGTTAAGTCATAACGTAATGCTTTTTCTGAAATTTGGCTGGTAACTTTTAAGCTATTTTTTTCTGATAAAAGACCTTCATCGGCTTTCTTTAAAAAGTCTCCAGAGTTTAAAATTTTAAAAATCAAACGATCTCCTTCTTCACCATATTTCCCCATTAAGGTTGATGAATTTTCGAAACTTGGTGTTTCTATAGGTTGAAATCCGAATGTTTCAAAAGCAGTTTTTATCGTATTCATTATATACGTTCTATTAGCTACTTCTGTTGGCGAAAAATCTCTGGTTCCTTTTGGAATACTTGGTTTCATATAAATCAGTTATCAATGTTCATTTATCATTTTTTAATAAACCAGATTAGATTACTGATAATTGTTAAATGATAATTGCTTTTAGCGAGCGCAAATATCGTGAAAAACTTAGAAATGTTATAAAATAGAATCAATTTTATTTCTGAACCTTAAAGCGTAAATAGCTGCATTTAACTCAAACCCTAACAATAAGATAATTGCATTTAGCCATACAAATAACATCAAGATTAAAAGAGTACCAATAGAACCGTATAATTGATTGTATTGTGCAAATTTCACTACATAAATTCCGAATAAATAAAACGTACATAAAGATACAACTGTGGTTAAAAGTGCTCCTGCAGAAAAGAATTTTGTTTCTTTTCCTTGTTTTGTTCCGTATCTAAAAAGCAACGAAACTATGGTGAAAATCATCACTAGAAAAATGAGACTTCTTCCATAATAAAACAGATCTAAATCGGTTGTATCTAGCCAACCTGTTTCATCAATTTTAGACAATGCAAATTGATATAAAATTAGTGAAGTTATTACTATAATTAAAAAGAATGACATTAATAAAGAGACTCCTAAAGAGACAAAATAGGCTCTAAAAACATTTCTAACATCAGTTATATGGTATGAATGTTCAAAACCACCAAAGATAGCATTCACACCATTTGTCATTAGAAAGATAGACAGTAAGAAACCAAAAGAAAGCAAACCTCCATATTGATTATTAATAATATCCTTTAACACAACATCTACAGCTTCGAAGGTTTGTGGCGGTAACACCTCTTTTATAAATGAAAATAAGCCTTCTTGGAAGCCTTCTATTGGAATGTATGGAATTAACGTTAAAATAAACAGCAAAAAAGGAAAAACAGCCATAAAAAAACTGAATGCAATTCCTCCTGCTCTAGTTGTTAAGGCTCCTTTTACAATACCAATAATGTACATTTCTATTACATCGTACAAAGACATTCCTTCTAAACCAGGAATTTTTATTCTTTTTCCAAATAGTACCAAGAAATTTACAACTGGTATTTTTTCTAGTTTTTCTTCTATTTCTCTTGACATTAAGTTGCAAAGTTTAAATTAGCTGCAGAGCTACAAAGTTGAATAACTGTAAGATTAGTTTCTTTTTGATTTTATAGTTCTAATAAAACTAGATAACATTCTCTCTATTTCTCTTGATAATTCATATAAATTTTCAAACTTACCTTTATTGATATATTCTAAATTAAAAGCAATTTCCACTTGTGTCTGTAATTCAAAAAGAGATGCCATTGCAATATTTAAAAAACGAAGATAATCTTTCACTCCTTCTCTACCATAACCTTCAGAAATATTACTAGGTATTGAAACTGCAGACCTTCTTAATTGAGAAGTTAGGCCAAATGTTTCTTCTTTTGGAAATGATTTAGATACTTTATAAATTTCAGTAACAAAGTTCATCGACTTTTGCCAGACTAACAAATCTCTAAATGTTTTCATATCTTTTTTTTATTAGTGGCAAAGTTAAAAATAGTTTCAAAGTTACAAAGTTTAGCTTGTTACTCTGCAACTCTGTAACTTTGCTACTTTGTAACTTTTCAATCAACTACAACTCTATATTCTGATAAAAGCCCAATAACATTGTCTTTACTAAACTTCCCTCCTTTTAAACGATTCTTTTCCGGACTGATATTAAAGTTAAAAGCTGTTCTAAAGTCTGACTTTTCTAAATTAGTTTCACCAAAAATGGCTCCATTAAAGTCACAATTATCAAAAATGGAATTGGTTAAAACGGCTTCTGTAAAATCTACTTCTTGTAAGTTACAATTACTAAATTTTGTATTCGGAATTTTTAATTGATAAAAAGACGAAAAACTTAATTGACAATCTTTAAAACTAAATTGTAATAAAAACGAATCGCATTCATTAAATTTTACACCTATCATTTTACAATTGATAAAAGTAACCTCTTTAAAAGCCGTATTATCTACAATTGCATTGCTAAAATTACAATCTATAAAATCGCATTCTACAAACTGAATATTTGATGCATGTACATTCTCAAAATTACAATTAGTGAATGTACAATTGTCATACTCTCCTTTGTTTATCTTAGTTTTCTTAAAATCAATTTTAGTAAATTCCTCACTATCAAAATAAGTATCTGTCATCTAAACTTATTCTTGTTTTGTTAATTTATAATTTAACTCACTTTCAATTTTATTACCATCAATATCTAGCATTTCAATGTAATTGTCACCAATTTCATATTTAAATGGACTCGTTTCTAAGGCTAAAATTACTTTTCCGTTTTCAACGGAATAATTTCCCGTTTTCGTAAAAACAGCATCATCACCTTGTCCTTTATACACGCTCTCTAACACAAAAGTTCCATCTGAATTTAAGGTCATTGTATTATCGATTCCCGTACAACTTGCACATGGAAATTCGCCAATATAAACACCAGAGACATCTTGTGGTGTGTTATTTTTACATGCTGAAAATAGAATACAAACTATTGCTATAACTTTTATAATATGTTTCATTTTATTAATTATTTTAAACCTCTTGCTTCTAACATTGGTGCTGCTTTAGGATCTCTACCTGCAAATGTTTTATACATTTCTGCATAATCCATTGTGTTTCCTTTAGATAAAACTTGCTCACGGAATTTTTGTCCGTTTTCACGAGTTAACAAGCCATTGTCTTTAAACCAATCATACGCATCATGACTCAACATTTCTGTCCATAAATAAGAATAATAACCTGCTGCATAACCACCACTAAAAATGTGTGCAAAATAAGTAGAGCGATATCTTGGTGGAATTTCATCCAAATTTAATTTCATACTTTTTAAAGCTTCTGCTTCAAAATTAGCGACATCTTCAATAGTATCATTTGCAGAAATTGTATGCCATTTCATATCTAAACTAGAAGAACATAAATTCTCTATCATAGAATATCCTTGATTAAAGGTACCTGCATCTTTAATTTTTTGTAATAATTCTACAGGAATCACTTCTCCTGTTTTATAATGTATCGCGTAATTATTTAAAATTTCTGGATGCGTTGCCCAGTTCTCGTTAAACTGAGAAGGAAATTCTACAAAATCTCTTGCTGTACTTGTACCAGAAATAGACGTATATTGTTGATTTCCGAAGAAACCGTGTAATGCATGGCCAAACTCATGAAACATGGTTTCTACTTCATCAAAACTGATTAATGCAGGTTCTCCTTCTGCTGGTTTAGATGAATTACAAACATTATAAATTACCGGTTTTTGGTTACGTAATTTAGATTGTTTTACAAAATTACTCATCCAAGCACCACCACGTTTGCTATCTCTTGCAAAATAATCTCCAAAGAATAATCCTAATTTAGAACCGTCCTCTTCAAACAACTCATACACCACAACATCTGGGTGATAAGTAGGAATATCTGTACGTTTTTTAAATGTAATTCCGTATAACTTTGTAGCAGCGTAAAAAACTCCTTTTTCTAAAACGTTTGTCATTTCAAAATAAGGTTTTACGTCATCTTCGTTTAAGTTATATTTAGACTTACGTACTTTTTCTGCATAATGATTCCAGTCATAAGGCGCTAATTTAAAATCTTTTCCTTCTTTATTAATTTCTGCCTGAATCTCTTTTATTTCTGATGCTGCCTTTTCTAATGAGCCAGGAATTAAGTTTTCAAACATATTAAAAACCTTGTCTGGTGTTGCAGCCATGGTTCCTTGTAAACTCCAACTAGCATAGTTGTCAAAACCTAAAATCTGAGCTTTTTCTGCTCTTAACTTTGTCATTTTTAAAACAAGATCACTCGTATCGTATTCACCAGCATCTGCTCTATGAATCGATTTTTCAAACAATTCCTTTCTTACTTCTCTATTTTCTAAGGTTTGTAAAGAAGCTTGTTGCGTTGTATTTACTAACTGAATTTCATAGGCACCATCTTTTTCTAAAGACTTTATTTTTTCATCAGAAAAACCTTTTAAATCTTCTTTATTAGTAACTGTAATTCCGCCTTTTTTACTTGCATCTAATAATTTCTTTCCAAAATCATTAGACAAACTCGCTATTTCTGAATTGATTTCTTTTAATTTCTCCTTTTTTTCTTCGGATAAATTTGCGCCTGCTTTAGAAAAATTCTTAAAATACTCACCAACTAAATGTTTAGATTCCGCATCTAGATTAGCTTCAGAAAGATTCTCATAAACCGATTTTACTTTTGCAAATAATTGTGTGTTTAGTAAAATATCATCGTTGTGTTTAGAAAACTTTGGTGCTAATTCTTTTTGATTTTCTTTAATCGTATCATTGGTATGCGCGCCTGCCAATCCATAAAAAACTGCATTTACGTCATCTAATTTTTTGCTACTTTCTTCTAAAGCTAAAATAGTGTTTTCAAAAGTTGGATCATCTGTGTTCTCTGTAATTTTTACAATTGCCTCGTTTTGTAATTTCATACCTTCTAAAATAGCCGGTAAAAAATGTTTCGACTTTATTTTAGTAAAATCTGGCGTTCCATACTCTAAAGTACTTTTTATCAATAAAGGATTTTTAGAAATATCCATCGTGTTTTCTTTTTTAGTTTCCTTAGTGTTGCAAGAAATCACCAACATTAAAGAAGCTGCAATTGTTATATATTTTTTCATTTTTTTTATTTTAGTTACAAAGTTAAAAGTAGTTACAGAGTAAGAAAGTCAGACTTTTTAACATTCTTAAAACGCTTTCAAACTTAAATCTAAATTATAAACCGAATGTGTTAATGCACCAGAAGAAATAAAATCTACACCACATTCTGCATATTTTCTAATCGTTTCTTCATTAATCCCTCCAGAAGATTCTGTTAAGCAAGTATCACCAATTAGAGCTACCGCTTTTTTAGTATCTTCATAATTAAAGTTGTCTATTAAAATTCTGTAAACACCATCGTTAGACAAAATTTCTTTAATTTCTTCTAAACTTCTAGCTTCCACAATAATTTTAATATCGATATTCTTTTCTGCTAAATATTTCTTTGTTTTGGTAATGGCTGCTGTAATTCCGCCAGCAAAATCGATGTGATTGTCTTTAATCATCACCATATCATACAAGGCAAAACGGTGATTTTCTCCACCTCCAATTTTAACAGCCCATTTTTCAATAACTCTAATTCCTGGTGTGGTTTTTCTAGTATCTAAAACTTTTGTTTTTGTTCCTTTTAATAAATTAGCAAAAAAAGCTGTCTTGGTTGCAATTGCAGACATTCTTTGCATGGCATTTAAAACCAAACGTTCTGCCATTAAAATAGATTGAGATTTCCCAGAAACATGAAAAACAATATCTCCATATTTTACATCATCACCATCGTTTATAAATGTTTCTATTTCTAAATCTTCATCAACGTAAGAAAAAACTTGTTTTGAAAATTCTACTCCGGCAATAATTCCGTCTTCTTTTACCAACAATTTTGCCTTTCCTTGTGCATCGGCAGGAATACAAGAAAGTGATGTATGGTCTCCATCACCAATATCTTCTCGAATGGCATTTTTTATAATTAAATCTAATTCTTTTTGAAATTGTTCTTTTGATATCATAATTCATTAATTCTGATGTAAAAATAACAATGATTTTCAACTTTTGGTCTGTTCTGTCCAATTTATGTTTTAAATCTTATAAATTTGTTTTCTTTTTTTAAAGTTTGTCTGCTACACAGTAAGTATGAGTTTTAAAAAAGGAATTAATCATAAAATTTAGGTTTCGCCTAAGCCCGACCAAACAAAAAATATGAAAATTAAATTACTCGCTATAGGTAAAACAGATAATAAACAATTAATGCTGTTAATTGATGAATATCAAAATAGGTTAAAACATTATATAAAGTTTGAGTTAGAAATAATTCCTGATATTAAGAATGTAAAAAATCTTAGCGAAATTCAACAAAAAGAAAAAGAAGGTGAATTGATTTTGTCTAAACTACAGAACACCGATAATTTAGTTTTGTTAGACGATAAAGGCAAACACTTTACCTCTATTGAGTTTTCTAAATATTTACAGAAAAAAATGAACGCTGGTATTAAACAATTAGTCTTAGTAATTGGCGGACCTTATGGTTTTTCTGATGCGGTTTATAAAAAGTCTGTCGGAAAAATATCTTTATCTAAAATGACATTTTCTCACCAAATGATTCGCCTTTTTATTGTAGAACAGTTGTACAGAGGTTTTACTATTTTAAAGAATGAGCCGTATCATCATGAATAATCGAATCTTTACAGGTTTTAAAAGTATCGTTTAAAAAGAAGGTTTCAAGTATTAATATTGGAATAATCAAAAATAAGGCAACAGGCCATAGTATTAAAGTAATGGCCATAATTCCGTTTACAATTTTTACAATACCCGTAACTTGAGCAAACGAACCTAAATTTTCTTTTAACCCTAAAATCCCTAATCCCATAATTAATTCTCCAACACCAAAAATCATCATTAAAAACACACCTATTGCTATTTCCAATGCACCTATAAAACCGTTACTCTTCATAAAAAAAGTAGCAAATGAAATAAGTATAGCTATACCAAAATAAATGTAAATTGCTTTTATTAATAAGGTATTATTAAACTTTTGAGCAATAATCTTATAACCCTTAAGAAATGGAATTACAAAAAGGAAAAATAGAATTACATACGGTATTCTAAAAACCAAGAGCCAAAAACCTGATACTTTATGAGTTGTAAAATATACCTCCATTAAAATACCTATCAACGTAATAATTGAATAAAAAACACCAAAAACCCAACTTTTATTCAAGGATTTTAATTCTGTATTAGTCCAATTAATTACATTTTTTTCATCTAAAGAACTCTCGTTTATGTTTTGCAAATCTTCCCCTAATACTTCAAGAATAATTTTTATAGTATAACTTCTAGGGTTTACTTCTCCTGCTTCAATTCGCTGAATTGTTCTAACATTAATATTGCATTGTTCTACCAACTCTTCTTGAGTTAATCCATTTCTTTTTCGCAGTTCAAAAATACGTTTACCTAATTCTGGTTGCTTCATTGTATGTATATTTTTATTTATCATACAATGTTAATTTAGATTTATATTTTGGAGGTACATTTTTGTTGATTTTAACCCGACATTTACACGACAAACCAATAATAGTAATGGATACAGCGTTTTAATTATTTTTGCAATTTACAGTTATTTTTTGTTATTTAAGTAAACTAAAAAATAAAGTAGCATATATAAATTGATTACATTTGTTTAAAAATCAATTTATTTTTAATGAAATTAGTATTTGCAACAAACAACCTTAACAAACTTAGTGAAGTTCAGGAAATGTTACCAGACTCAATACAATTATTGAGTTTAAGAGATATTAACTGTTTTGACGAAATAGAAGAAACAGAAACCACTTTAGAGGGAAACGCTAAATTAAAAGCAGATTATATTTCCAAAAAATTTGGTTATAATTGTTTTGCAGATGATACAGGTTTAGAAGTAGAAACCTTAGAAGGAAAACCAGGTGTATATTCTGCACGTTTTGCTGGCGAGCCTTCTAATTCTGAAAACAATATGCAAAAATTATTGGTAGATTTAAAACCTGCTGAAAACAGAAAAGCACAATTTAGAACCGCAGTTGCTTTAAACTTAAATGACGAAAATTTTCTTTTCGAAGGAATTTGTAAAGGAGATATTTTAGAAAAAAAACACGGAGAAAAAGGTTTTGGATATGATCCAATTTTTAAACCAAAAGGTTTTGAAAAATCTTTTGCTGAAATGACTTCGGAAGAAAAAAACACCATTTCTCATAGAGGAATTGCAATTCAGAAATTAGTAAAATTTTTATCAAAATATAATTATTAAAATCAAACTCTAAAACATTATCTTCAAGTTAAAAGGATTTTAACTTGAAGATATAACGCAGCTTTAGAGAAGTTTAAAAATAAGTTTAGACTGCGCACAACCAGACAACCATCAATGGAAAACAAATCATACACAAAACACTTCTTTTTATTATCAATTTCACTAGTCGTTTTGTTCTTTTTGAACATCAGTTTTGGGTCTGTTTCAATTCCGTTTAAAGATATTTTTAACAGCCTTTTTGGTGGTAATGTAACCAAGGAAAGTTGGGAAACTATTATTATCAATTTTAGAGTACCCAAAGCTATAACTGCTGTTTTAGTAGGTTCTGGCTTGTCTATTTGTGGTTTATTAATGCAAACCTTATTTAGAAATCCTTTGGCGGGTCCTTTTGTACTTGGTATTTCTTCTGGAGCAAGTTTAGGTGTTGCTATTTTAATATTGGGTTCTTCGGTTTTTGGAGGTTTTTTTCTTGCAAGTTCAGTCTCTAACTGGTCTTTGCCTATTGCTGCAAGTCTAGGTGCTTTTTTAGTTTTATCTGCCGTAATTATTGCAGCAAATAGAGTAAGAAATACCATGTCCATTTTAATCATCGGATTGATGTTTGGTTCCTTAACATCTGCAGTTATAAGTGTTTTAGCATATTTTAGTGAAGCAGCTCAAATTCAACAATATTTATTTTGGAGTTTTGGTAGTTTGGGTAATTTAACTTGGAATGAAATTACCGTTTTTGTTATTATTTACTGTATCGGAATATTAGGAACCATCACCGTTATAAAACCTTTAAACAGTTTTTTATTAGGTGAAAACTATGCTAAGAGTTTAGGTGTTAATGTAAAAAAAAGTAGAAATATTATTTTACTAATTACCAGTATTTTAACTGGAGTAATTACAGCCTTTTCTGGGCCAATTGCCTTTGTAGGATTAGCAGTTCCGCACATAGCACGAATGTTGTTTTCTAGCTCTAATCATAAAATTTTATTACCCGCAGTAGCTATTATTGGTGCCATTGTTTTATTAATTTGCGATGCTATTGCACAAATGCCTACAAGCGAATTTACATTACCTATTAATGCAATTACATCTTTATTTGGTGCACCAATTGTTATTTGGCTGCTAATTAGAAAAAAGAGATTGTTTGTATAATTAAGTAGCAAAGTTAAAAGTAGTGACAAAGTTACATCCTTAAAAATCTATAAGCACAGAAGCTGAACTTTGTAACTCTAAACCTTTGTAACTCTAAACCTTTGAAACTTTGAAAATAAAAAATAAACATATCATCCTTAAAACTGAAAATCTATCGATAGGTTATCAGCAAAAAAAGAACTCTAAAATTATTGCATCTAACATTAATTTAGAAATTGAAAAAGGAAAATTAATAACGGTTTTGGGTAAAAACGGAATCGGAAAGTCTACTTTATTAAGAACACTTTCTAAGGTTCAAAAACCTATTTCTGGAGAAATCTTCATTCATCAGAAAAATTTACAAAACTTCACAGAAAAAGCACTTTCTACTCAATTAAGTTTGGTATTAACAGAACGTTTACCAGAAAGCCAGTTAACGGTTTACGAATTAATTGCATTAGGCAGACAGCCTTACACCAATTGGATTGATAAACTTTCTAGCAAAGACATCGAAAAAGTAGATACAGCTATTAATCAAACAGAAATAGAACAACTTAAAAACAACCGTTTTTATGAATTAAGTGATGGTCAGCTGCAAAGAGTTTTAATTGCACGAGCATTAGCGCAAGACACCGAAATTATTATTTTAGATGAGCCAACAGCCCATTTAGACATGCATCATACCATTAAGATATTTTCATTATTAAAAAAATTAGTTGCAGATACTAATAAAACAATTATAATTTCTTCACACGAAATAAACCTATCTATTCAATTAGCAGATGAAGTAATGCTTTTAACAGAAAACACAGTACACTTCGGTACACCTACAGAATTAATAACAATTAATGCTTTTGACACACTTTTCCCTAAAGAACTTGTTAATTTTAACAAAACGTTACAACAATTTGTGATTAACAAAAGTTAAGTTTGAGCTTTATTTTATTTTCAATATAATTTTATTCAACACAATTCATGAAAAACATCCTTTATACATTTGGACTATTTTTTTTAATAGCATGTAGCTCTAGTAAAAATGCTACAAAAGAAGATTCAAACATCGATTATGCTGCTCAATATGCTGCATCAATTACAGCTGAAGATTTAAAAACTAATTTATATATTTTTGCTTCGGATGAATTTGAAGGTAGAAATACCGGAGAACCTGGACAGAAAAAAGCGATTGAATTTTTAAAAAACTTCTATGTTTCTAAAGGAATCTCTTCTGGTTTAGGAGGCGATAATTATTATCAAGAAGTACCTGCTGAATGGATTAATAAAAATACACGTCGTGGTAAATATAAAGATTCAGAAAATGTTTTAGCATTTATAAAAGGATCAGAAAAACCAGATGAAATTGTAGTTATTTCTGCTCATTTAGATCACGAAGGTGTAAAAAATGGTGAAATTTATAACGGTGCAGATGATGATGGTTCTGGTTCTGTAGCTATTTTAGAAATTGCAAAAGCTTTTAAAGAAGCAGAAAAAGCAGGAAAAGGCCCTAAAAGATCGATATTATTTTTACATGTTACCGGTGAAGAAAAAGGATTATTAGGTTCTAAATATTATACTGAAAACCCAATATTTCCATTAGCAAATACTGTTTGTAATTTAAATATTGATATGATTGGCAGAATTGATGACGCACACAAAACAGACACGAACTACATCTATTTAATTGGAGCAGATAAATTGAGCACAGAGCTTCACCAAGTTTCTGAAAACGCTAACACTAAATACACCAATATTAATTTAGATTATACTTATAATGATGAAAATGACCCAAATCGTTTTTACTATAGATCTGATCATTATAACTTTGCTAAACACAATATTCCTGTAATCTTTTATTTTAACGGAACACATGAAGATTACCATAAACCTTCTGATACTCCTGATAAAATTGAATATGAATTACTAGAAAAAAGAACTCGTTTGGTTTTTCATACAGCATGGGAAGTTGCCAATAGAGCAACAAGGTTAGTTGTTGATAAAGCTGGCAAGTAATACGTTTTAGTCAATAAAAAATTAAGAAAAACCTCACAAAATTGTGAGGTTTTTAATTTTAGAACTTATTCCGTTGCTTTTTTATAATCAACTAAAAGTTTTTGCACTTTTTTATCGTCATAGACAATTGGGTACAATTCTTTTAAAATAATATGATAATCGTAATCTATTGTTAAAGCAGTAATTAAGTGATCAAATCCGTATTTTTCTTTATTCAGAATAAAAAATAAGCCTGCTAATCTATATTCTATTTCAGCAGCATCTTTGTAAAATTTTTGTGCTTTAACTAGAGTACTCATAGCATCGTTAAATTCGCCTAAAAAAGATAATACATCCGTTAAACCTATAAAAACCTCTAAGTCGGTATCATTTAAACTTAAACATTTTACATAACCAACTACCGCTTCTTCATAGAAGTTAAGTCTTAAATTAATTTCAGCATATCGTCTCCAATACAAAAAATTATCCTCTTCAATTTTTAACGCCTTAGAAATATAATAAGCAGCTTTCTGATAGTTTTCATCTAAAAAATATAAATTAGCGAGTGACACCCAACCTTTATCTAACAAAGGATCTTCATGTACCGCTTTTTTATAAAATGAAATAGCTTCATCTAAATTTAATAATTTTTCATAGCACTCTCCTACCCTAAGACATACAAAAGCAGTTGCATCATCTAATTCTAACGTAATTAAATAATTATCGATCGCTTCTTTATAACGCCCTAATTGCTCTAAGGTTTTTGCTTTTTCTAAATAACCTCCAATAAAAGATTCATCAATTAAAACAGCATATTCAAAAGACATTAAAGCCTTTTCAAACATTTCTAAAATAAAATATTGCCTTCCTAATTGATGCCAAGCAACCTCACAATATGGATTTCTTTCTACATAAGCATTTAAATACGTTATTGCTTCTTCATGTTTAGCTTCCATATCGAAACAATACACTACATTATACAAGGCAGAATAATCTTCAAAATCGACTTCTACACACTTTATAAACGTAGAACGTGCATTATTAAAGTCGTCTAAATACAAATATTCCATTCCTAAAAGAGACCAAACATCTACTTTATCATCTGTAAAAGTCAACGCTTTTTTTAATAATTCTATAGCTTCTTTATGGTTTCCTTGTTTAGAACTGATGGTTGCTTTTTGTATAAAAACTTCATCATTATTAGGCTCTAAACGCTCAATTATTTTTAATAATATGGATGCTTTATCTAACTCATTTTCAAAAACATAAATTTCTACTTGTAGTAATTTTAACTCTACAGAAGCAGGGTGTTGTTGCAACCCTAATTTTACGGCTTTTTTAGCCAAAGCATGTTTACCAGCATCTAAATAATGTACAATTATTTCTTCAAACTCAACCAGATCAAAAAAATAAACTGCGTTGGTTTTAAGCATGGATTCAAACTTTAAGAGGGACATAACTATTAGTTTTGAATTAGTATATTAAAGGTACTATAACTACGAGTTCCCATTTAATTTAGGTTATTTTTTTTTTAACAATTTAGTTAACATTAAAGTGATTTCGTTTTTAGTTGCTATAAATTTTGCACATACATTTATTTACAGTAATTTTGATTTTCAATAACTATCAAGCTAAATTGATAGCTTTCTTATGAGCAAAAAAAACTTACTTAACTCAAAGGATATTGAAATAATTTTACATCGATTGGCTTGTCAGTTAATCGAAAATCATAACGATTTTTCTAATACCGTATTAATTGGTTTGCAACCAAGGGGTAGTTTTTTGGCTAATAGATTAGCCGATTTATTAAAAAACACTTACAACGTTAAAGACTTAAAATTAGGATTATTAGATATTACCTTTTACAGAGATGATTTTAGAAGAAGAGATGCACCTTTAGCAGCTACAGCGACTAAAATGGACTTTATAATTGAAGGTAAAAATGTAGTAATTATTGACGATGTTTTGTTTTCTGGTAGAAGCATTAGAGCTGCATTAACTGCAATGCAAGCCTACGGCAGACCAGATAATATTGAGCTATTAGTATTAATAGACAGACGTTTTAGTAGACATTTACCAATTCAGCCAAATTATAGAGGCCGTCAAGTAGATGCTATTAACCATGAAAAGGTATTAGTTACCTGGAAAGAAACACACAAAAAAGACGCAGTTTACATAGAATCAAAATAATTATGTCAGAATTAAGTGTAGAACATTTATTAGGAATAAAGTATCTAAAAGAAACTGATATTGATCTTATTTTTAGAACTGCAGATCATTTTAAAGAGGTAATTAACAGACCTATTAAAAAAGTTCCTTCTCTTAGAGATATTACTATTGCTAACTTGTTTTTTGAAAACAGTACGCGTACAAAATTAAGTTTCGAATTGGCAGAAAAAAGACTTTCTGCAGATGTAATTAACTTTTCTGCAGGACAATCTTCTGTAAAAAAAGGAGAAACTCTAATTGATACCGTAAACAATATTTTAGCAATGAAAGTTGATATTGTTGTTATGCGACATGCAAGTGTTGGAGCTGGCGTTTTCCTATCTAAACATGTAGATGCTAAAATTATTAATGCTGGAGACGGAACGCATGAACACCCGACTCAAGCTCTATTAGACTCTTATTCTATTAGAGAAAAATTGGGCAGTGTAAAGGGCAAAAAAATAGTTATTGTAGGAGATATTTTACACTCTAGAGTTGCATTATCTAATATTTTTGCACTGCAATTACAAGGTGCCAAAGTAAAGGTTTGTGGCCCTACAACACTTATTCCTAAATACATTTCTAGTTTGGGTGTAGAAGTAGAAACCAATCTAAAAAAAGCTTTAGAATGGTGTGATGTTGCCAATGTTTTACGTGTTCAAAATGAAAGAATGGATCTTAAGTACTTTCCTTCTACCAGAGAATACACGCAACTTTTTGGTATAAATCAAGAGATTTTAGATAGTCTCGACAAGAAAATTGTAATCATGCATCCAGGACCTATAAACCGTGGTGTAGAAATTACAAGTGAAGTTGCCGACTCTAATCAATCTATTATTCTAAACCAAGTAGAAAACGGAGTTGCCGTAAGAATGGCAGTTATTTATTTATTAGCACAACAAGTTAAGCGATAAATTTCTTATATTTGGGAAAGATGAGTACAGCTGAATTAAAAAATAAAATTCAATATTTTTTAGAAAACGCAGATGACAAAGTATTAAAAATTGTTAACGGCGTTTTTGAAAATTATTATCAAGATGAAATCGTTGCATTTTACCCTGACGGAAAACCAATGACCAAAAATAATTATATTACGGATATTGAAACAGCAAATAACCAAGTAAAAGAGGGAGATTATATTTCTGTTGAGGAACTTGAAAATGAATAATAAGATTACTAAAGTTGTTTGGACAAGAAAAGCTCAAGAATCTTTACTCTTAATCTTAGAATATAGGTATACTAAATCGCCATCAGCAAGAAAAATTGTAAGAAAAGATATTATTAGAGCTTCAAAAGAAATTCAGTTTGCTGAACAATTTCAAAAAGATGACATTTTACCAGAATACCGAAGAATAATTTTTAGAGATTATAAACGAATCTATTCTTATGAAAAAGAAGTAGTTTACATCTTAAATGTTATTTGTACAAAAGCGAATTAAAATAATGAAAATATTAAAAAAAGATACATATACACTTATTTCAAGTGATGAAAAGTCATTCTCTGAATTCTACAATTCTTTCTTAATTGAAGAAGAAAAAAGATCTAAAGAGCATATTATTATACAAATTTCAGACAACATTAACGCTTCAATAAAAGATTTTTTACTATTTTTGAGAATAGCAGCTCAAAAAAAGGAAAATGGCACATCATTTGTATTAGTAAATTCTAGTATTAATATAGACGATTTTCCAGAAAACTTTAACATTACTCCTACTGTACAAGAAGCAATAGATGTAATAGAAATGGAAGCTATGGAAAGAGAACTAGGATTTTAAACAAGAAGCAAATGGTAAAAAAACTACTTTTTATTTTATTTTTATGTTACACTTCAATTGGTTTTTCTCAAGAAAACTCTATTGATGGTTTATCTGCTGCTCCAAATCCATTTACCAATTCTACCAAAATTAGTTTTTCATCAGACGCTAACAAGACCATTTATTTTACGGTTAAAAATGTTCTAGGAAAAACAGTATATAGAAAAAGTATTCAGATTAAATCTGGTAAAAATAACATTCCTTTTTATAAAGATAATTTAGCTACAGGTATGTACATTTATAGTATTCAAGACAATAAAAGAACCATCTCTAAACGATTTGTGATTAGATGAGTATAGCACTAACTATTTTAGGATGCCATTCTGCAACTCCTAGAAAAAACGCTTTTCCTACTTCTCAATATTTAGAAATTAACAACAGTCATTTTTTGATTGATTGTGGAGAAGGTACGCAGCGTCAAATGAGAAAATATAAAGTAGGTTTCTCTAAAATAAATCATATTTTTATTACGCATTTACATGGCGATCATTTTTATGGTTTAGTTGGATTATTAGCTACTTTCGGAATATTAAATAGAGAAAAAGAACTCCATATTTATGGACCAAAAGGTATTAAAGAAGTTACTTTATTACAATTGAGAGTTTCTCAATCTCACGCAAAATATAAAATGATTTTTCATGAATTAACCTCAAAAGAAAGTGAGCTTATTTTTGAAGATGATAAAGTTTCTGTAACTACAATTCCTTTAAACCACAGAGTTTATACAAATGGTTATTTGTTTACAGAAAAGCAAAAACCAAGAAAATTAAACATGTTAAATATTAGCGGATATCCAGATATTGATAAAGCTGATTATTTAAATATAAAAGCAGGTAAAGATGTTGTTTTACCTTCTGGAGAAGTTGTTTCTAATTTAGAATTAACAATTCCGGCAGACAAACCTTTAAGTTTTGCCTTTTGTAGCGATACTTGCTATAAACCAGACATTGTACCTATTATAAAAGATGTAGATCTATTATACCACGAAGCTACTTTTTTAGCAGATAGAGAAGATTTGGCAAAAAAGACCAAACACGCAACAACAAAACAAGCTGCTGAAATAGCAAAACAAGCCAACGCTAAACAATTAATAATTGGGCATTATTCTGGCAGATATAAAGATATTAACGTTTTTAGAGCGGAAGCACAAGAAATATTTAAACACACGCACTTAGCCGAACCTGGTAAAGTATTTAAAATATAATTAATAAGTAAATTGAATTGGTTTTTCTAAATTTATTAGAAAATAAAATATTTTGAAAAGGGAAGTTTAACTTTACCAATTCAATTTACTTTTTAATATTGATTCATGCTCAGCATTACTAATGTACAAGCAACTTCTGTCTCAATAGAATTCTCTTCTAAAAGTTTTACAAATTCTCCATTTTCAGACCCAGGATTAAAAATTACCCTTCTAGGTTTTAATCCAATTATATAGTTATAGTATTCTTCTTGATTTTTTGGATTTAGATACAAAGTAACCGTATCAATATTTTCAAACTCTTTTTTTTCGGTTTCAATGACAACACCTAAAACGGTTCCTTTTCTTATGCCTAAAGCAGCAACTGGTATTTCTTTATCTACGAGTCTTTTTATAGCAATATTAGAATATTTGTTAGGATTTGTTGATGCGCCAAGAACTAATGTTACATTTTTCATTCTGTTAATTTACGTTAAACAAATTTAATATCATAACAAATATAAACCAATCGATTAATAAAAGCTAGTAATATTAGAAATCCAATATACCTATTTAATTTCATTTTTTTAAAAATACAAAAACAGTAAATGAAATATTAATTAAAAAGAAATATAAAATAACTAGAGATCTCATTACTTATAATGAGGTTTTTATTTCACCTTAAAAAATACTTTCATATCAAAATAAAAAGAGAAAGTTTCACTTTAATTAAGTAATCATTTTTAGCATCTTTGTAACATGTATCAATCTATAACAAATCATATCAATAATCATATTACTCCAACAACTATTGATTTGCAATTGTTTAATGCCATTCTAACGGAAACCTCTATACCTAAAGGTCAGTTTTTACTATTACCAGGCGCCATTGTAAAACACGAATACTTTGTAATAAAGGGCTGTTTAAAAGCTTATTATATGGATGATAAGGGGAATAGACATATCATACAATTTGCTATAGAAAATTGGTGGGTAGGAGATTTTGATGCATTTTACAATCAAACACCTTCCATATTACATATAGAAGCTATAGAAGACTCTAAATTATTATCTATAAGCTATGACAATCTTCAAAAAATTTATGATGAAGCGCCTATTTTTGAACGTTACTTTAGAATTTTAACCACAAAGGCATTCATCGCGCAGCGAAAAAGAATTTTATCTACATTAGAAAAAAATACCCAAGAACGTTATCTAGAATTTTGCTCCTCATACCCAAATATAGAAGATAGAGTACCTAATTACGACATTGCAAATTATTTAGGTGTTTCTCCAGAAAACTTAAGTCGCGTAAGGCGACAACTGAAAGGTTAAATCTTTCTTAATTGATCTAAGTCAATAATATTAGCTTTCTATTCCTGTAATTTTGTGTAGATTTAACAATATAAAAGTCAACATTAAATGAGCAAGCAACAATTATTAACTCCATATAATAAAAATATTAATTTAAAAAACAGGGTCGTAATGGCTCCCATGACTCGTAGTAGAGCAGATAACGAAGGTAATGTGCCTACTAACGAATTACATGGTTTGTATTACGAACAACGCGCATCTGCAGGTTTAATTATAACAGAAGGCGCACAAGTATCTAAAGATGCAGTTGGTTACATTTATACTGCAGGAATATATTCTGATGAACAGGTTGAAGGTTGGAAACAAGTAACCAAACGTGTACATGACAAAGGAGGAAAAATCTTTATTCAATTATGGCATGTTGGTAGAATATCACACCCAGATTTTCATAACGGAGAATTACCACTTTCTGCATCAGCAATAAACCCAAATGCACAATCTTTTACGCCAGAAGGTTTTAAAGATACTGTTACACCAAAAGAAATGACGGTTGAAGATATTAAAACTACGGTTAACGATTTTAAAAATGCTGCTGCAAATGCCGTAAAAGCAGGTTTTGATGGCGTAGAAATTCACTCTTCTAACGGTTATTTATTTCATCAATTTTTTACGAGCTGTTCTAATACAAGAACAGATAATTATGGTGGAAGTATTGAAAACAAAACGCGTTTCTTTTTTGAAGTTTTAGACGCAATGAAAGAAGTAATTCCTCAAGAAAAAATAGGTGTACGTTTCAATCCTTCTCTAAACGGTTTGTTTGGCATCAATTTAGATGAAGAAACAATACCAACATTCGAGTACATAATTAAAAAACTAAACGATTACAATTTAGCATACGTTCATCTTTCAGAACCTTTTACAGATGTTTCTGATGTTCCTTTTGCAGTAACTGAAATAGCAAAACATTTCCGTCCGTTATATAATGGAACTCTAATGATTAACACTTCGTTTGATAAAGAAAAAGGAAATAAAATACTTGAAGATGGAGATGCAGATTTAGTTGCTTATGGGAAACCTTTTATTTCTAACCCAGATTTAGTAGAACGTTTTGAAAACAATTTAGAATTAACTGAGTGGGATCAAGATACTTTTTACAGCCAAGGAGCTAAAGGTTATACAGATTACCCAAAAGCTAGTAAATAATTAGTTTTTAAATAGTGTTTTGGAAGTGTAAGGCAGTCTGAGTCTATTGAAGCCCATTTAGCTGCACTTCGACAAGCTCTGTGTGACATTTGGAGTTTTAATTGGGTTTCCATTTTAACTGGAAAATATTTTTGTTTAAAATCACATTTTTTACCAATCACTCAAAAAAACAATTTAGAAAACGAATGTCAGTCAGAGCCTGTCGAAGACCATTTAGATGCACTTCGACAAGCTCAGTGTGACATTTAGAATTTTAATTGAGTTTACGTTTTAACTGGACAATATTTTAGTTTAAAATCACATTTTTCACCAATCATTCTAAAAGAACAATTTAGCAAACGAGTGTCAGTCTGAGCCTGTCGAAGACTATTTAACTTACACTTCGACAAGCTCTGTGTGACATTTAGAGTTTTAATTGGCTTTAGTTTTAACTTGATAATACTTTAGTTTAAAATCACACTATTTACCAATCATTCTAAAAGAACAATTTAACAAACAAATGTCAATCTGAGCTTGTCGAAGACCATTTGTGTGACATTTTGAGTTTTAATTGGATTTACGTTTTAACTGGACAATATACTAGTTTAAACTCTACTTTTTTCCAATCAATCTAAAAAAACAATTTAGAAAACAAATGTCAGTCTGAGCCTGTCGAAGACCATTTAACTGCACTTCGACAAGCTCTGTGTGACATATTGAATTTAAATTGAGTTTAAAAAAAATAAAATATACTCACAAATTTTAATTCAAATTACAAAACAACTATATTTTAGAATCTTTATTTTCTGAATAGTTTTTAGAAAACTTTACTAAATCACTCCAATTTTCATCAATCAAAGCTTTCTTTTTTCTGTGAGACCAGCCTTTAATTTTCTTTTCATATTGAATTGCATCTCTCGAATCTGAACACTCTAAATACCATTTTAATTCAATTGGTAGCCTAGAAAAAGTATAGGAGTCTTTACTTTTCCCTGACTTATGTTCAAACAATCTTCTTTCTAAATTATTTGTCATTCCTGTGTAATAAGAATTATCAGAGCATAGTAAAATGTAGACATAATAAATTCTCATAATTTAGTTTTTGGATAATGCACTTCGACAAGCTCAGTGTGACATTTAGAGTTTGAATTGGGTTTACGTTTTAACTTGAAAGTTTTTAGTTTAAACTCACATTTTAACCAATCATTACAAAAAAACAATTTAACAATCGCATGTCAGTCTGAGCTTGTCGAAGACTATTTTTTACACTTCGACAAGCTCTGTGTGACATTTAGAGTTTTAATTGGGTTACGTTTTAACTTGACAATATTTTTGTTTAAAATCACATTTTTAACCAATCATTCAAAAAAAACAATTTAACAAACAAATGTCAGTCTGAGCTTGTCGAAGACCATTTTACTGCACTTCGACAAGCTCTGTGTGACATTTAGAGTTTTAATTGGGTTTACGTTTTAACTTGACTAAATCTTAGTTTAAAATCACCTTTTTCGCCAATCATTCTAAAAGAACAATTTAGAAAACGAATGTCAGTCTGAGCCTGTCGAAGACCATTTTAGGTTACACTTCGACAAGCTCTGTGTGATATTTAGAATTTAAATTGGGTTTCCATTTTAACTTGACTATATTTTAGTTTAAAATCACATTTTTCACCAATCATTCCAAAAGAACAATTTAACAAACGAATGTCAACCCTCTTCTTTTTACCATCTAATAATTACACTTCCCCAAGTAAATCCACTTCCAAAGGCAGCTAAAACAACTAAATCGTTGTCTTTTATTTTTCCTTCTTCCCAAGCTTCGGTTAAAGCAATAATTACAGAAGCTGCTGTTGTGTTTCCGTATTTTTGAATATTATTAAAAACCCTATCATCAGACAACTTAAACTTCTTTTGTATAAATTGTGCGATACGTAAATTTGCTTGATGCGGAATTAACATATCAATGTCTTCTTTCTCTAATTTGTTTGTTGCTAAACCTTCTACAATTGCTTCAGAAAAACGTGTTATGGCGTGCTTAAAAACAAACTGACCATTCATATAAGGGAAATAAGAAACATCATCCGGGTCATTTCTTTCTATAATTCCTGGAACCCATTTTCCGGTAGACGGTCCTTCTAAAACCAATTCTTTTGCATGTTTACCTTCCGAATGTAAATGAGAAGATAAAATTCCTTTTCCTGCTTCTTCACTTCTAGAAAGTACAGCAGCTCCTGCTCCATCTCCAAAAATCACCGAAATATTTCTTCCTCTTGTAGATTTGTCTAATCCTCCTGAATGATTTTCTGCTCCAATAACCAAAACATTTTTATACATTCCTGTTTTAATAAATTGGTCTGCAACAGACATTGCATAAATAAAACCAGAACATTGGTTACGTACATCTAAAGCCGGAATTGTTCCCATATCTAACATTTCTTGTACTTGAACTCCACCTCCAGGAAAATACATATCCGGACTTAAAGTTGCAAATACAATAAAATCGATATCATCTTTTGTTAACCCAGCTCTTTCAATTGCAATTCTAGATGCTTTTGCGCCCATAACTGCCGTTGTGTCTTCTGTTTTTGGGTCTATCCAACGTCTTTCCTTAATTCCTGTTCGTTCTTGAATCCATTCATCTGAAGTTTCCATGAACTCTTTTAAGTCGTTATTGGTAACAACATTCTCTGGAACATAATACCCAAGTCCCGTTATTTTTGAATTATACATAATTATATATTGTTTTTTTGATTTTTTGCAAACTCTTAATACGTAAAAGTACTAATTTATAAAAATAAACGAAAGAGTTGACATTAAAATAATATTTATGTCATCTTGTCATAAAATTCTCTTTGGTATTTTTTTTGAATAACCTTTATCAGAATAATAAATTAATAAAATAAACATAAAATGGCAAAAGGAAATATTAATGTATCAGTAGAAAATATTTTTCCACTAATTAAAAAATTCTTGTATTCAGATCATGAAATCTTTTTACGTGAATTAATTTCTAACGGAACAGATGCAACTTCTAAACTAAAGCATTTAATTGCTATTGGTGAAGCTAAAACTGAATTAGGTGATGCTAAAATTGAAATCAGCATAGATAAAGATGCTAAGACAATTACTATTAAAGATCAAGGTTTAGGAATGACTGCAGATGAAGTTGAAAAATACATCAACCAAATTGCGTTTTCTGGAGCTGAAGAATTTTTAGATAAATATAAAGACAACGAAGCAGGAATTATTGGTCATTTCGGACTAGGTTTTTACTCTGCTTTTATGGTTGCAGAAAAAGTAGAATTAATTACAAAGTCTTTTAAAGACGAACCTGCTGCACATTGGACTTGTGATGGTTCTCCAGAGTTTACATTAGTAGAAAGTGATAAAGCAGACAGAGGTACAGAAATTATTTTGCACGTTGCAGAAGATTCTTTAGACTTTTTAGAAGAAAGTAAAATTGGTGGTTTATTAAACAAATACAACCGTTTTAACCAAGTGCCAATTAAATTTGGAACAGAAGAAATTAACGATCCTGAGTTTACACCTGCAACTACAACAGATGCTGAAGGTAAAGAAACTACAGAGCCTCATAAAAAAATTACAGTTGATAATATTATCAACAACACAGAACCTGCTTGGACAAAAGCACCTGCAGATTTAAGTGATGAAGATTATGAAAACTTCTACAGAGAATTGTATCCAATGCAATTTGAAGAGTCTTTATTCCACATTCATTTAAATGTTGATTATCCTTTTAACTTAACAGGTATTTTATTTTTCCCTAAGTTATCTACATCAATGGATATGCAAAAGGACAAAATTCAATTATACCAAAACCAAGTTTTTGTTACAGATAATGTAGAAGGAATTGTTCCTGATTTCTTACAAATGTTAAAAGGTGTAATTGATTCTCCAGACATTCCTTTAAACGTTTCTCGTTCTGGTTTACAGGCAGACGGAGCTGTAAAGAAAATTTCTGGCTACATTACTAAAAAAGTAGCAGACAAATTATCTTCTATCTTCAAAAAAGACAGAGCTGATTTTGAAACAAAATGGAACGATATTAAAGTAATTATTGAGTACGGAATGTTGTCTGAAGATAAATTCTTTGACAAAGCGAAGAAATTTGCATTGTACCCAACAGTTGCAGATACGTATTTTACATTTGATGAATTAATTGAAAAAACAAAAGATTCTCAGACTGATAAAGAAGGAAATCACGTTCTTTTATATACATCAAACAAAGAAGCACAACACAGTTATATCCAGGATGCAACAGCTAAAGGATATGAAGTATTGTTATTAGATTCTCCTATTATTTCTCATTTAATGCAGAAATTAGAAGGTGGTGATGCTAAAGTAAAATTCTCTAGAGTTGATGCAGATCACGTAGATAATTTAATTAAGAAAGACGATAACGTAATTTCTAAATTATCTGAAGATGAAATTGCAACTTTAAAACCAATTATTGAAGGTGCAGTAAATTCTAAAACATATACAGTTCAATTAGAAGCGATGGATTCTGCTTCTTCTCCGTTTATGATTACAGTGCCAGAATTTATGCGTAGAATGAAAGAAATGCAAGCTTCTGGTGGTGGTGGAATGATGGGAATGGGTAATTTCCCAGACATGTATAACTTAGTGGTAAATACAAACAGCCCATTAGTTGCTGATATTTTAAATAATAAAGATGAAGCGGCTCAGAAAGGTTTAATTTCTCAAGCTTTTGATTTAGCTAAATTATCTCAAAACCTTTTACATGGTGAAGAGTTAACAAACTTCATAAAACGTTCTTACGCGTTAATTAAGTAATAAAACGTCATTACGAATGAGGAACGAATGAAGTAATCTGTTTCTTTAAATTTACAGATTGCTTCATACCTCGCAATGACTTATAATACAAAAACCTCTCTGTGTATTCAGGGAGGTTTTTTATTTGTCCTTTTTTTATCAGAAAATATAAAGCAAAACCTCTCATTCCTTTTTATAACACTAAAATATCAAACAGTATTTTTTCTTTTGATAATTTGAATGTTTTTGTATTTTAGGAATCAGAATTAATATGTACAATGAAATTAATACACACAAATACATTACCAGAAATAGGCACAAGTCACGATGAAAATGTCAAGAAAAAAGTATTTATAGAAAGAGGAGAAATTCCTCAATTAATGATGTTTGGTTCTGCAACTTTTACACCCGGACAAACTGTAGAAACGCATAGACATGATACCATGTACGAAGTTTTTTATATACAATCTGGTAAAGCAGAGTTTATTGTGAATGACAAAAAAATGATTGTAGTTCCTGGAGATTGTATCACTATTGAACAAGGAGAATTCCACTCCATGAATAATCCTTTTTTAGAAAATGTAACATGGGTTTATTTTGGAATTGCAACAGACTAGCAGACTAAATTTAAAGATTCCTTTTAGCTTTTTAAAATACGTTTTCGTAACCATCATAAAGCTGCTTTAAAATTCCACTTTGTAAATTCAAAGTCATTTTTTCTGGTTAAAACTGTAACTAAACTTAACTTTTTTTACTGCTGCTAAAAACCACAAACCTCACTATTCATTCAGAGAGGTTTTTTGTTTGATTTTGTCAAGAAAAAAGGGTAAATTCGTTCGACTTCTGATAAATGAATTGAAATTTATTTTATCAAAATAGTTGTGCACAATTAAACAAAACACATGAATAAACCTGAAGAACTTATAATTTCAAATTTAATTTTACCGATTGTGAAAGACATTCTTTTGCCGAAAATTCAAACTGTTTTCAGTAAATTTGCTATAACGAATACAACACCAAATAAGGTTGAAGAAAATTTTGATAGTTATCTTACTCAACGCTATGAAAAATTTCTAACAATTGACACGCTCGTATTTCCTAATAAACAAACTCTATTAGAAATACTATATCAGCCTTTAACATTAAGCTGTCAGGATGGAAATAAGAACACTCAAATAGAAATAAAGATAAATAATTACCCTGAGAACTTAATTCCTGAATACATCAGAGTAATTATAGAAGATACCGCAGGCATGGGTAAATCCACGATTACAAAAAAATTATTTCAATCAATAATTCTAGAAAAAAAAGGTATACCTATTCTCATTGAATTAAGTCAAATAAATAATAAAAACAATATACTTAAAGAAATTCAAAATCAACTTTCTCCAATCGGAAAAAAACTGAGTCAAGATTTTATATTAAAATTAATTAATGAAGGTGATTTTATCTTTTTATTCGACGGTTTTGATGAAATAGCTCTGGATGATAGAGAATATGTAATTAGAGAATTACATAAATTCATTGAAAAAGCCAATTACAATTTCTTTCTTATAACATCAAGACCTGAGGACTCTTTAGCTTCTTTTGGTGATTTTCAAAAATTTAACGTAAAACCATTAGAAAAAGGAGAAGCCTACAGTTTATTAAATAAGTATGACTCGTATAGTTATCGTCCAATTTCGAAAAACTTAATTAAACAATTAAATGATACTCCTGATGATTCACTTCAAGAATATTTAAGTAACCCATTTCTAGTTTCCTTATTGTATAAGTCTTATGAATTCAAAAAAGATATACCTATTAAAAAGAGTCAATTTTACCAGCAAGTTTATGATGCTCTTTTTGAAACACATGACCTATCGAAAGAAGGTTATTTAAAAAGAGATAAATATAGCAATTTACATATTGATGATTTTGAAAGAGTATTAAGACATATCGGTTATTTCACCTCAATTGAAAACAAAGTTGAATATGATAAAAACACCATAATTAAATTTATTGATAAAGCAAAAAAACATATCAGTGACCTTAAATTTAGATCAAGCGATTTTTTAAAAGATTTAATTAAAACTGTTCCAATTTTCAAAAAAGAAGGAAATTATTATAAATGGGGGCATAAATCTCTTCAAGATTATTTCGCTGCAAAATTCATTTGGATTGACTCGAAAGAATCTCAACAAGCAATTCTTGAAAAAATGTATTTCGATTCTAGAATAAAACGGTTTTATAACCTTTTAACTATTTATTATGAATTAGACCCTAACGGTTTTGATAACACCATTTTAAAATGGGCATTAACAGATTTTCAAACTTTTGCTTCTACAAATTATGAAGATTGGGACAAAAAAGAAAAACGTGTAAAAACAAGAATTGAAAATCACTATAACAAATCATGCGTCATAGCGATTACAAAAAAAGAAGATTTTGAAACTATACGTTCTTCTAGTGACAAAAAAAATAGAGATGTACATAATTATTATAGAAAAAAAGTAAAAACTAAATATTCAACAAATAATTCAAATCATACAACTTTTAATTATTTTGAAAAACCTATGGTTGTTTCATTATCTTATATTGGAGTTAATTCTGCAAAAAACACTTTAATAGATTTGATTAGTGTAACTCATCCAAAATTAGCTGAATACAAAGGTCATAAAATTCATTTAAAAGAACTAACATCATCTCTTCAAGAAGATTCTGTTTATCAATTAGACGATAAAAAATCAAATATATTAAATCAAGAAAACGTATTCGAAACCACTAACGACCTAATAATGAGTGATTTTTGTTTCAACTTTGACGAAGCTTTAAATAAGCTGAAAGAACTTAATAAAACAGATTCTAAAAAAGTAAAGAATGAACTTTTAGATTGGTAAAACAGTGCCCAATACCGTGTATTAAAATTTGCTATATTAGTGCTTTATCAAAGTCAGTTGCATTTTTGTAAACAACAATTTTCCTGCGGAAAATAACCATTCACTTAACACGAAACTTTCAATCCACAAACAGGTCAAACAAACTACTTCCATTTCTCCAAAAAAAAATGAAAAAATACACTTTACTAATCATCCTAAGTCTATTACTTTTAAGCTGTAATAAAGAGAAAGAAGTCAGCTCTGTAGATTTTAAAAATTGGTCTAAAAGACACTTAGCAATCAATACCAAAGATTCTTTAGAACACGGCAAATCTTATTTATCTGTATATTCTCAAATTTACAGTGTTTCAGAACACAAAACCCACAGTTTAACTGCTATGGTTAGTTTGCGGAATACAAGTGATACAGACACCATCTATTTGTTAAAAGCAGAATATTACGATACCAAAGGAAAGTCTGTTCACTCTTATTTTGATAAAACAATCTTTCTAGCTCCTTTAGAAACTGCAGAAATAATCATAGACGAAGTAGAAAAAAATGGAGAAACGGGTTCTAATTTTATTTTCGAATGGAAAATACCAAAAGATTGCCCAGAACCTTTATTCGAAGGAATCATGAATTCTACTAAAGGTCAACAAGGTTTATCTTTTACCACACAGTCTAGAAGAATTAAATAAAAATAAACAGTAAATTTATCTTTTTAAAATGATATTTTATGAAGTGGAAAGGAAATAGAAAAAGTTCTAATGTAGAAGATAGAAGAGGCGCTTCTTCGGGTGGTAGTTCTGGTGGTTTAGGCAGTTTAAGTCCTATGATAATTGGGCTTCTACTAAAATTAGTGACTTCTAAAAAAGGATTAATTATTGTAGGTATTGTTTTGGCTGTCATGTATTTTACAGGAAACAATCCCTTAAACTTTATTACAGGAAATACTGGTAACCAAATAGAATCTTCAACTACTTACAAAGGAACAGCTAAAGAAAATGAGTTGGCAGAATTTAGTAACCAAGTTTTAAGAAGTACAGAAGATGTTTGGAATACAATTATACAAGATTATAGAGAACCGACTTTAGTTCTTTTTACAGGTTCTGTGAATTCTGCATGCGGAAGTGCTTCTAGCGCAACTGGTCCTTTTTATTGTCCTGGTGATGAAAAACTATACATAGATTTAAGTTTTTTTGAAGAAATGGAAAGAAATTTAAATGCGCCCGGAGATTTTGCACAAGCGTATGTAATTGCGCACGAAGTTGGCCATCACATTCAAACCATAACAGGTATCAGTAAAAAAGTACAAGCTTTACGTGGTAAAGTGAGTCAAACTGAATACAACAAATACTCTGTTATGTTAGAATTACAAGCAGATTTTTACGCTGGTGTTTGGGCGCATCATTCTCAAAAAGATAATTTAATTTTAGATGACAATGATTTAGAAGAAGCCTTAAATGCTGCAAATGCTATTGGAGACGATCGTTTACAAAAACAATCTACAGGAAGAGTGGTTCCTGATTCTTTTACACACGGAACTTCTGCACAAAGAATGCGTTGGTTTAAAAAAGGTTTTGACACAGGTGATGTTAACCAAGGTGATACCTTTAGTGCAAGTTCTTTATAAGAGTAAATAGAATTTATATAAAACAAAAAAAACTCTACACTTAAATAACGAAGGGCTCAAATAACCAAGGACTTAAGCAATAGTGTAATGAAATATATTAAAAAATGAGTTTTTAAAACATTCACAAAAAGACTACTCAACTTCTTTTAAACTTCCAATTTCACAAGAAATAAAACTTGGTGAGCTGACTTAAGTTAAAGTATCACCTAGACATGGTATTCAAATAAAAAAAAATTGCCACCAAAGTAATCCATCAATATCAAGAGTAATTTAGAAAAACTATAGTTTTTACCTACTGCTTACTAGGGTAATATAGATCTAAAAATCAAAAATGCTTAAGTGAAACGCATATAAAAACATACAAATAAAAAAAACTGAACAATGACGACATTGTTCAGTTTTTTTATTTTAAAATTTTATCCTTTATAAATCTGTATCGATTATTTAAGAATATAAATACTTTATAAGTAAATTAGTAATCTAGTTTCTTAATGTAACTTAACTTTTCTTTCCAAATAGCCAAATCTACTTTAAACTCATTTACTCTATTTTTTACATTTAATACTAAAGGATTATCATCTGTTGCGTTAGAAAAGAAACCTAAATTATTTTCTAATTGCTGAATTTCTTTAACAACTTCATCAATTTTCTTTCTAACAAACATTTGCTCAGAATCTAACTTTCTAACATCGTTATCTGCTGCAAGGCTATCTACAACATGTGTAAATTTTAACATAGCAACTTCATTCTTGTCTAGATCTAAACCACTTAAGGCTCTATCTATTAACTTGTTAAATTTACCATCTATATGTCTTGCATTTCTTGGCAATGCACCTAAACTTCTCCAGTTACTTATAATTTCGAAAATACCTTCTTTGGTAGGATCTTTTAATTCTTTAACTGTTTCTAAAAATTCTTTTTTAGCATCTACAACCTCTTGTTGCTCTTTATTTAAAGAGTTTTTCTGATCGTGGTATCTATCAAAATAATGGTTACAAGCCGCTTTAAAACGCTTCCAAATATCATCAGAAAATTTACGAGGAACATGACCAATTTTTTTCCAATCTGCTTGTATTTTCTTTAAAGTATTCGTCGAAGACTCCCAATCATCACTTTCTTTTAAAGACTCTGCAAGCTCAATTAAGGCCATTTTCTTCTTTAAATTATCTTGCTGATCGTTCTTTTCGTGTTTGTAAAAAACATTCTTAGCACTGTTAAATTTCTTTGTAGCTGCTTTAAATTTTTGCCAAACTTCTTCACTTTTAGAATACGGAAGTTTACCAGCATTAAAATACTCTTGCCTTAACTCTTCTATATCTTTAATACTTTTTTGCCAATCGTTATGCGTTTTATTATTAGCCGTATCATAAGCATTTAGCTTTTCTACCACTACTAATTTATTTTCTATAATTTCTTGGTGTTTAGAACGCATTTCTCTAAAGTGATCATGTCTTCTGTCATGAATCTTTTTAGTAGCCTCACTAAATTTTCCCCAAACATCTTCTCTCATTTCCTGAGAAACGGGTCCAATATCTTCTTTCCAGATTTTATGTAAATCTTGTAATTCTTTAAATGCAATATTTATATCAGCAACTTCTGCCAATGCGTTTGCTTTTTCTATAATTTTTAATTTTTCCTCTAAATTATGTTTAAAGTCTAAATCTCTAAAATCATTGCTTAAATGTAATAAATCATAAAAACGCTCTACATGATGATGGTACGTTTTCCAAGTATCATTATAATGGTTCTTAGAAACAGGTCCAATAGTTTTCCAAGAATCTTGCAATTCTCTAAAACTCTTATACATCGTTGCAGTATCTGCATTTTCAATTAAATCTTTTAATTGCTCAATAACAGAAAGTCTTTTATCTAAATTAGAAGAAAGTTGCTTATCTAAATCATTATAATGTGCATCACGTTGTTTTTTATAATCAGACAACAGCGTATTATAATCCGTTTTTATAGGGCTAGAAAATTGAAAATCGATAGAATTACCTCCTTCTTCTAAAAAAGCGGCTTTCTTTTCTGCTAAAAGAGCACCAAATTTCTGATTGAAAGCACTTTTAATACCTTCAACTTGAGTTTTTATTTTTTGAACAGGATTGTCAGAAAGTGTTTTTTTTAGTTCTAAAACTAAATCTTCTAAAGATAATTTTGTGTAATCTACAACATCAGATTCTTCTTCTTTGTCACTATTTTTTTCTGCATCCTTAGCAATAGACTTCTCTATTTCATCAACAGCATCAACAGTATCATCTGTTTTTTCAAGATTTTCTACAGCTTCAACTTTTTTAGTTTCATTTAAAACTTCTTCTACTTTCTTTTCCGTCTTATCAACGTTTACTTCATTTTTTTCTAACATATCTACAATGTTTAAGGTCTACTATAATAATACTATTATATATCTTATAAAGATACTGACAACTTACTAAATCTACAAACTATCTAACTATAAAATAACATAGATAATTTACTTTTGGGCGTTCCCTTGCAGGTCGGGCTTTCTTTTACAATCTTTTTATTCATACTTCATAAAAAGGATTTCCAATTCAATCCCTAACGCGCTACGCTAACTTGCCAACTACTCTTTTAATACAAAATAAATAATAGCATTCTAATTATGCTTTATTCCAAATTCTCCAAGATTCCTCTGCTTGTAATTGCAACATTTCATATCCGTTTTTAATTGTTGCTCCTTGTGCTTTTCCTTTGGCTAAAAAAGTTGTGACTTCTGGATTGTAAATTAAATCGTACAACAAATGATTTTCGGTAATAAACTGATACGGAATATCCGGACACCTATCTGTATTAGGAGATGTACCAACTGGAGAAGAATTAATAATAACTTGATATTTCTCCATGATTTCTTCCGTTAAATCTTGATAAGAAATTTCTTTTTTACCTTCTGGTTTTCTAGAAACAAATTTAAACTTAATGTCATTCTTTTTTAAGGCATAGGCAATTGCTTTAGAAGCACCACCAGTCCCTAAAATTAAAGCTCTTTTATGATGTTTTTTTATCAATGGAAATATTGATTTCTCAAAACCAACAACATCAGAATTATAACCTTTTAAATTTCCTCTTTTAGTAAATTTAATAGTATTTACAGCTCCAATAGCCTTTGCTGTTTCATCTAATTGATCTAAGTATTTCATTACTTCTTCCTTATAAGGAATGGTAACATTTATTCCGCCTAAACTATCTCCTCCTTCTTTTATTACAGCAGTAAAATCTTCTATTTTTTGAATATCAAAATTAACGTACTTACATTTTTGTAAATCTAATTTTTCAAACTTTTCTGTAAAATACCCACGAGAAAAAGAATACTCAATATCTTTTCCTAATAATCCAAAAACTTTATTTTTTCTTTCTCCCATAAAAATCTATTACTAAAATTAACAAAATACCTAACACAATATAAAATACAGCGGTCCAGGTTTCTAAATTTGAAAAATCAGGAACAAAACGTTCGTAATTTTCAACAATCTTATTTCCTTTTTGATCAATTAAAAAGTTGCCTTGTTCTTGTAAATACACTGCTTTTTTCCAAGGCCAAACAATCCCTAATGATCCCGTAATAAAACCGATAATAACTGCATTTACAATTTGATTCCACCGTTTTAAAACATAGCCTAAAACATGACTAATAGAAACCAAGCCAAAAGCAGAACCTGCCGTAAAAACACTAATTATTTTTAAATAACGTACTTTTATAGGATCGGATAAAACTTTAAAATCTCCCGATAAAAGACTTGTAATTACATTGAATAATACATTTACAGAGTCTACCAATAACAACACATAATTACCTAAAAGGATTAAGATAAAAGACCCAGAAAGCCCTGGAAGCGTCATACCAGAAACACCAATAATTCCACAAACAAAAACAAACCAAAGATTGTCGTTTTCTGTAGCTGGTGTTAAAAAACTAATTCCAATTCCTATAGAAGCTCCAATAATTAGAGATAGTATATTTTTAAAATTCCATTCGCCAAAATCTTTACCAATATAATAAATAGAGCCTATAATCATTCCAAAAAACCAACTCCAAACATAGAGTTCAAAGTTTACTAAAAAATAATCTAAAACTAAAGAAATACTAAAATAACTAAAGACACTTCCGCCCATAACTAAAAGCAGAAACGAGCCATTTATGTAGCTATAAAAACTTTTAAACCGACCATTTAGCAGCAACCTAAATGCTTTTAAGTTTACCTTTCTAAACGAGTAAATTAATTCTTCATAAAAGCCAAAAACGAAAGAAACCGTTCCACCAGAAACACCAGGAACCTTATTTGCAGCGCCCATTGCCAACCCTTTTAAGAAAAGGATTAATTTCTGTAAAAAAGTTCTTTCTATTAACATTTATTTTTTCTCTACTGCTAATTTTTCCATTCCTAGAATAATTACAAAACCAATAACCGCCAATACAATTGCCATGGTTAACTCTGCATCTCCATTAAAAGAAAAAGGACTTATACTTTGTTCGTTAAATGCCACTTTTACGCCATGAGAATTTGTTCGCCATGTTAAGGTTTCTTTCCAAGGCCAAATTTTATTTAAAGAACCAATTATAAAACCAGTTAAAGCAGCTAACGTTATATTTTTATAATGTTTAAACAACCATTTTAAAACTCTAGAAAATGTTAATAGACCAATAATTGCACCAGCCATAAAAACTAAAATCGTTTTAAAATCTCTATTATTTAAAGCATCTAAAACAGGTTTATATGCACCTAATAACACTAAAATAAAAGAACCTGAAATTCCGGGTAAAATCATTGCGCAAATAGCAATTGCTCCTGCAAGAAATATAAATAACGGAGAAGAATTTTCTGAAACTAAAGGATTTAGAGTCGTAATATAATATGCTAAAAAGGCTCCTAAAACTAAGACTATTACAGAAATAACATTCCATTTTGTAATTTGCTTAGCGATGTAAATGATACTAGCCAATACCAAACCAAAAAAGAACGACCATAATAAAATAGGTTCATTCTCTAATAAGTATTTAATGACTTTTGCTAATGAAATTATACTTATAAAAATCCCTATAAATAATGAAGCTAAAAAATTACCATTTAATTGTGTCCAAGCGGCTTTTAATCCGTCTTTTTTTAACGTTTTAAATAAGTCTAGATTTACGTTGCTAATAGAACCTAATAGTTCTTCATAAATACCAGAAATAAAAGCAATTGTACCACCAGAAACTCCAGGCACTACATCTGCTGCCCCCATTCCCATTCCTTTTAAACCAATAATTAAATAGTCCTTTATATTTCTACTCATTTTCTGTCTCTTTTTTTAGAAAAACGAAGATAATAGAAATTTGAGAAAGATTAAGAAAAGCTTAGGATTTTCAAGGTATTCAAATCAAAAAAAAGCGATGTATAGATTTTATAACTGCTTTTAGATATCAGTACATAAAAACCTACTTTTTATTTACCTTAACTGATTACTTTACAGTAGCTACTAAATTTATTTTTGTCCGTTAGAGCACAGTTGAGAACTAATTGATTACTAAAATAGTTTTCGACTCTTATAATCTATATAATTAACTATTTACCTCTAATCCTTTTTTTAAGATCACTTCCTTTTTTGCTCTTAATTTTAAAGAGATAGCAGCAATGACAAAATAAATGATTGTCAACAACCATAAATGATTCCATTCTTTTAAAACATCTAAAAATGAAGCCTCCATTTGTGTTAATTTAACAAAACCATTCATACCAGGTGTTGATGGTATTATGTCTGAAATAAATTTATAAAACTTAGAAAAACCTTCAACAGGAAAAGACAAGCCGCTTAACATTAAAGACGGAATAGAAAGCAACACTAAAAACACAATAGAATCTTCTCTTCTTTTAAAAAAAGAACTGATGGATATTCCTAAAAATACCACAGAAAATATATACGGAATTATAAATACGTAAATTGATAATAATGAGGAACGCACCGGAATTCCAAATAGCGTGTACACAACGCCAACTTGAACAGGAATAATAACGATATAAATTAAAGTATATAAACAGGCTTTTGCTAGTAAAACAGAGATTACGCCTCCTCTACTTAATATTCTTGGAAATTCTTTATGCGTAGAAATATTTTCTCGTCGAGAACCACTTAAAAGACCAATTCCCATCAACAATACTAATTGAATAATTAAAGCTGTTAACATGGGAATTAAATAAGTTGCATACCCAGAATTTATGTTAAACAAACTGGTTGATATTGCTTTTATAGGCGTATAATTTTTCTGAGCAGCATCAAAAGAAACACCTTTAGCCATTTCTTTTTTTATTGAAATTCCTGCACTAAAATATCCGTTAACCGCAGTAACATCTCCTAAAACACGTTTGTAAAACAACATATTTGCAGCGTCAGAAAAAGTAGTAATGGTAGTTTGTCTACCACTTCTAATATTCTTTTCAAAATTCTTTGGAATCATAACGATACCTTGCACTTCTCTGGAATAGTAGGCTACTTTTGCTGCTTCTAAATCTGCAAATGATGTTATTGTTTTTGTACCTTCTGTAGCCGCTAACATAGCAATGTAATCTCTACTCATTCTGGTACCATCTTGATTTACAATTGCTACCGGAACTTCTTTTATTATTTGATTTGAATATATATAGGTATACACCACCAAAATAATAAGGGTAACAGATAAAAAAGTACTCGCCACCGCTTTATCCGATTTAATTGAATTCCATTCGGTACGGAATGTATTCTTAAATGAGATGATGCCTTTGTAAAATAATTTATATAAATTCTTCATTTTAAATACTGTGATTAAACTTTCCTTTTAAAAACAATCTTTTTAACTTAAACCAACTTATTGAAATTGGTACAATACACAGAACAACTAAGATAATGATTGCCTTTAAAGAGTAAAATACAGGAAACCCTCGTTGCGATTGATCTAATAATAATTCAAAGAAATGGGTAAACGGAAAAACCTGACTCAACCATTGCAGTATTTCTGGCATTCCGAAAATTGGAAATGTAATTCCTGAAAAAGAAAGACTTACAGCACCAAAACCAGAACCAATTGTTAAGGCTTCTCTAAAACTACCACTAATAGCAATAAAGAATAATGCAAATGATTGATTTGCTAATATCAATAAAAGTAAACCAGCTAAAACGGTTGTTTTACTACCAAAAAAAGGAAAATCTTGCCATACGTACATACTTAATAGTGTAATAATGCCTACAAATAAAAACCAAATAGTATAAGGTAAAACTTTTCCTAAAATAATAGCAGATAAACTTCCGTTTGTAATGCTCAATAACTTATTTCCTTTGCTATATTTTAAATCTGCTCCAAAACAATAAATAGTGGTTAGCATGACAAATAATTGGAAAAACATCGTTAAAAACCCGGTATTTAAGTAATAAGAGTAATTTGTATACGGATTAGACAATACATGATTATTTGCTTTTATAGGTTGATAATTAACCAATGCTTGATGCTTTGAAACTCCTTTTTTACGTTGCTTTTCTATGTTTACACCAGCCGAAATTGTTCCTATTACTTTTCGAAATGCTTTGTATTCTAATCCACCAGCCAATAACAAATTACTATTGTACTGGTTGATGATGTTTACTTGTTTTCCACTTTTTAAATCGGCTTCAAAATTTTGAGGAATTGTAACGACACCATACGCTTTTCCCAAGCTAATTAATTCTTCTCCTTTTTGCTGATTTATAGGAAAAAAACCAATTTTAATATCTGGCGCAGCATCTAACTGAGCAATTATATTTCTTGAGGTTGCAGTATGATCTAAATCTACCACAGCAACAGGTAAATCTCTAGCAACACCTTCACTTAAAAGCGTATTGAAAAACAAAATGGACACAAAAGGCAATATTACTGCAAGAACAAAAGTCGACTTACTGTTAAATAACAGTGCGATCTCTCTTTTTGCAATCCGTAAAGAGGGTTTCATTTTACTCATTAAATTGAGAATAATCAATTAAAATACTCATTCCAGGTCTTAACTCTACTTCTTTTTCAACAGGCATCGCCTTAATTTCAAAAGTTCTAATATCAAAATCTCCAGTAGCTTTTGTTGCACTCCAAGTAGCATAATCTCCTAAAGCAGCCACGTAATAAATTTTAAATTGTACTTTTTTATTGTTTAAAGCAGGAATCGTTGCTTCAAAAACACTTTCTTTTTTAAAATTGAAAAGACTCGTTTCTTTAATATTTAAGATAGCGTAACTATTTGTTAGATCAACCAAATGAGCCACAGGATAACCTGCTCCTATTAATTCTCCTTCTTCTGGTAAAAAATCAAGAACTTCTGCATCTATAGGTGCAATAATATTACGCTCATTTTTATAACCCTCTAACTCAATTAAAGCGCCATCTGCTTGTTTTACCATTGCTGTAGCAGCATCTATATCTTCGTTCCTAGCACCTTTTTTTGCCATTTGATACATGCTTAATGCAGCTTCTTGGTCTTTTAAGGCAACTTCTTTTTTAGCAAATATTTCATCTCGTTTTTGTTCAGAAATTACACCGTCTTTAAATAAGTTTGCCATACGAGTATATGTCTTATTCATTACATTGGCTGCTGCTGTTGCTTTTTCATAGACACTTTTTGCAGCTCTAATTTCTTCTGACCTTGCTCCATTTTGTGCTTTATTTTTTTGAGCATTTGCAGCATCTCTTAAAGCTAACGCTTGTTGCTCTTTAGCCATAATTTCTGGACTTAAAAGCGTTGCTATCAATTGTCCTTTTTTTACACTTGCTCCCTCTTTTACTTCAAAAGAATTGATACGTGTAGGTATTTTAGAAGACAAATAAATTTCTTTTGCTTCAATTCTACCTTGTAAAACAACCGATTTAGGTTTCGTTAAAAACCACACACCTGTAAGAACTATAATTGAAATAATTACAACACCTATTAATGATTTTATAAATTTTGGATTTCTCATTTTAATTTTATTATTAATTTTGATTTAAGAAAGAAGCTGTTTTTCCTGTAAGTACCATTAACTCTCCGTAAGCTACATTGTACTCATATAAGGCTTTTATTTTATGTAATTTAATTTCTGATAACTTTAGAGTTGCGTCCATCACTTCTAGTGAAGTTCCTGTTCCTTCTTCAAAAGCACGTGTTCTCATAAACTTTAGTCTATTTGCCAATGCTTCATCTGTATGTAAACTTTCGTATTGCTCCAGTTCCTTTTGCATGGTATTGTACAATTTTTCTGTGTACGTCGTTAAATTTAGTCGTGCTTGTCTATCAATTTCTTCTACTTGAGAAATTTTGTATTTAGATGCTTTTATTTTATGTTCTCTTTGAAAACCATTAAACAATTCCCATTCTACACCAACACCAACAAACCATTTTGTATCTACCAATGGCAAATTATCTTTCCAAAGGATGTATTTTCCAGAAACTCCTACTTTCGGAAAATAATCGCTCTTTTCTACTTGTACTCCTACTTTTGCTAACTCATGATTTTTTTCAATGATTTTTAACTGTTCATTTTCAGTCAACATATCATTGGTAAACTCTTGCAAAGGTTTTACAATGGTGGGTTCCTTAAATTCACTACTGAAACCAGAAATTGAATTTACTCCTATTAAATTCTGAACAGCCGTAGTAGCCAAATCGACATCTTTTTTAGCGCCTAACAACTCTCTATTTGCATTAGACAAAGCTACTTTAGCGTTTAAAGTTTCTACTTCTGGAATAATACCATTTTCGAAAAACTTAGTTGCTTGGTTGTTATGTAACAAAATAACATCATATACTTCTTGTCTTAACTGCACTGCTTCTTGCGCTAACTTTAACTTAAAAAAGTAATTGATTAACTGAATCGTTAATGCATCTTCTTTAATTTTATGCTTGGTTTCTGACAATGCTAATTTTATTTCTGATGCTTTATTGGCAGCATTAATTTTTCCACCTGCATAAATTGGCATCGATATGTCTGCAGTGGCAAACCCCATATTTTTTTCTTGCAGCGTAAAATCCCAACTTCCTAAAACCGATGCAGGATCTGTAATTCCTAACAAACCACCTACCATATTTCTTTGCTCATTTAAATCAGCCGAAATATCTTTATCTAAATGCATATAAGTACCAGAAACACCTACCGTTGGTAAACGCAATCCTTTTGTAGCTTTGTGCTCTTCTTCCATCGCTTTTACTTCAAAGCTAGAGGCTTTTGCATCTCCGTTTTTAGACAACATTAAGTCATACGCTTGCCTTAAAGTAATATCTTGGGCGTTTGTAAATGTTGTTATAAAACCTAATACAACAGAGAAAAACACTCCTATTCTATTCAATTTCATTGATTTATTTTTTAAATTGATATTCACTTATTTTAAAATATTTAAAATATTGTCAGTTAGTTTATCTACATCATCTATAGTAACTTCTTGTTCTCCAAAAATATTTTTTCTTGTAAAATTGATATAATCCACGGCATAGACTAAAATGTGATAATGCAATTGATACACCGTTGTTTCTTTAGAAATCTCTCCAGATTTCACTCCAATTTTTTTGATGCTGTTCATTAATTCAGCACTTTTTTCTTTAATGATTTCTGATGCAAAAAAGTTTTCATTATGTAGCAATTGATAAAAAAACTTAGATGCATTTGGCTCATCTAAAAAGTAAGTTACTCTATTTCTAATAAACTCTTCTATAAGTGGTTTAATAGTATTTGAGTTTATGGTTAATAAATATTCTAGCTCTTTATATAAAGAATCTACCTTATCATGATAAAGTTCATTTATTAAATCTTGTTTACCTGTATAAGTTCTATACAAATACCCACCACTTACGTTTGCTTTTTTAGCAATCATTGCAATTGTAGTTGCTTCAATACCATGTTCTACAATGGTGTGCATAATCGCATCTTTAATTCTTGCTATTTTATCTTCATCAATTTTACGCGCCATACTTAGAATTATTTTCCGAATACAAAGTTATGAATAAATGTTCATTCATTTATTAAAAGAGAATAATTTTTTATCATTAATAAATATAAAACCTTAAAGTATAAGCATAAAAAAAGCATCCAAAAATACTGAAAATCAATATTTTTAGATGCTTAATATAAAGTTTTACTTGAAAATTACTTATTCAAATACATTTTACGTCTTGCGTACAAATCATAAAACTGATCGTCTCTTAAACTATCAATAAACAAAATACTCTCTCCAGTAGACTTCATTTCTGGTCCTAGTTTCTTATCAACGTTCGGGAACTTGTTAAAAGAAAATACAGGTTGCTTAATTGCATACCCTTCTAATTGAGGGTTAAAATTAAAATCTGTTACTTTATTATGACCTAACATTACTTTTGTTGCATAATTTACATACGGTTCTTTGTATGCTTTTGCTATAAATGGTACTGTTCTAGATGCTCTTGGGTTTGCTTCAATAATATAAACAATATCATTTTTAACTGCAAACTGAACATTAATCAAACCTACCGTTTTTAACTCTGTAGCAATAGTACGAGTATGGTCTTTAATTTGTTGTAAAACTAAATCGCCTAAATTAAAAACAGGCAAAGTAGCATTAGAATCTCCAGAATGAATTCCACAAGGCTCAATATGCTCCATTATTCCAATAATGTACACATTACCATCTGCATCACAAATTGCATCTGCTTCTGCTTCTATCGCTCCATCTAAATAATGATCTAACAATAATTTATTACCAGGCATTCTACCTAATAAATCTACAACATGCTTTACCAACTCTTCTTTGTTGATTACAATTTTCATTCCTTGTCCTCCTAATACATAAGAAGGTCTTACTAAAATAGGGAAATCTAATTCATCCGCTAAAGCCAAAGCTTCATCCGCAGTTTCTGCGATACCAAATTCTGGGTAAGGAATATTGTTACTTTTTAACAACTCAGAGAAAAGCCCTCTGTCTTCCGCTAAATCTAGTGCTTCAAAAGAAGTACCAATAATTTTAATTCCGTATTTCGTTAACTTTTCAGCCAACTTTAAAGCCGTTTGTCCACCTAACTGTACAATAACTCCTTCTGGTTTTTCATGACGAATAATGTCATAAATATGTTCCCAAAAAACAGGTTCGAAATATAATTTATCAGCTGTATCAAAATCTGTAGAAACCGTTTCTGGGTTACAGTTAATCATAATGGTTTCGTAACCACATTCCGCAGCTGCTAAAACACCATGTACACAACAGTAATCGAACTCAATTCCTTGTCCAATTCTATTCGGTCCAGATCCTAAAACAATAATTTTCTTTTTATCAGTTACAATACTTTCGTTTGCAATAATAATTTCTCCGTCTGCAGTTTCAATCTCGTTTTCGAAAGTTGAATAGTAATAAGGAGTCTTTGCTTTAAACTCTGCAGCACAAGTATCAACTAATTTAAAAACACGTTGTACTTTTAATTCTTCTCTTTTTGTATATACTTCACTTTCTAAACAACCCAGCATGTGCGCTATTTGCCTGTCTCCGTATCCTTTTTGCTTCGCTTCTAGTAATAAATCTCTTCCTAAAGTATCAATTTTGTAGGTAGAAATTTCTTTTTGAAGTTGAAATAACTCTTCATATTGTTTTAAATACCACATGTCTATTTTTGTGATATCGTAAATCTGAGTTAAAGGAATTCCCATAGCAATGGCATCGTAAATTGCAAACACACGATCCCAACTTGCATTGGTTAATTTTTCTATAATTTGGTTATAATCTGTATACCCTTTTCCGTCTGCACCTAAACCATTTCTTTTAATCTCTAAAGACTGTGTTGCTTTGTGCAATGCTTCTTGGAAAGAACGTCCAATTCCCATTACTTCTCCAACAGATTTCATTTGTAAACCTAAAGTTCTATCTGAACCTTCGAATTTATCAAAATTCCAACGTGGTATTTTTACAATTACATAATCTAAAGTTGGCTCAAATAAAGCAGATGTAGATTTTGTAATTCCGTTTTCTAATTCATCTAAAGTATAACCAATCGCTAATTTTGTAGCTACTTTTGCAATAGGATACCCTGTTGCTTTAGACGCTAAAGCGGATGAACGAGAAACACGAGGATTAATTTCAATAGCAATAATATCTTCTTTTTCGTCTGGCGAGACTGCAAACTGTACGTTACAACCACCTTCAAAATCTCCAATAGAACGCATCATTTTAATAGACATATCACGCATTTTCTGATACGTTTTATCAGAAAGTGTCATAGCAGGTGCTACTGTTATAGAATCTCCAGTATGAATTCCCATAGGATCCATATTTTCGATAGAACATATAATGACAACGTTATCGTTTTTATCACGTAATAATTCTAATTCGTATTCTTTCCAGCCCATCATTGCTTTATCAATCATCACCTCATGTATTGGTGATGCTTCTAAACCAAAACTTAAAAGTTGGTCAAAATCTTCTGCTTTGTAAACAATAGAAGCTCCTGCCCCACCCAAGGTATAAGAAGAACGAATTACTAAAGGAAAACCAAATTCTTGTGCAATTTCTTTACCTTTTAAAAATGAAGTAGCTGTTGCTTGAGGCGCCATTGGCACATCAATCTTTAACATTAACTCTCTAAACTGCTCTCTGTCTTCTGTAATATTAATGGCATCAATATCTACACCAATTAATTTTACATTAAAATCTTCCCAAATTCCTTTATCATCTGCTTCAATACAAAGGTTTAATGCGGTTTGCCCACCCATTGTTGGTAAAACAGCATCAATTTGTGGATGCTCTTTTAAAATTTGAATGATAGATTTGGTTGTTAAAGGCAACAAATAAATATGATCAGCCATAGATGGGTCTGTCATAATTGTTGCAGGATTTGAGTTGATTAGAACTGTTTCTATTCCATCTTCTCTTAAAGAACGTAAAGATTGTGAACCAGAATAATCAAATTCACAAGCTTGTCCAATAACAATTGGTCCAGATCCAATAATTAAAACTGATTTGAGGTCTTTTCTTTTTGGCATTGTAAGTTGTTGTGTTATGTTGTTTTACAAAAATAGTTAGTGCTTGGGTATAAAAAAAGGCATTACTTAAAAAAGTAACACCTTATATATTAACAAATGTTAATCATTTATTTTTTATGTCTAGTTTCAGTAGAAACAGAAATTTTCTTTCTTCCTTTAGCTCTTCTACGAGCTAAAACCTTTCTACCATTAGCAGAAGCCATTCTTTCCATGAAACCATGTTTATTTCTTCTCTTTCTCTTTGACGGTTGGTAAGTTCTTTTTGGCATTATCTGTATTTTTAAATGTCTTCTATTATTATTTTACTGCTTTAAATTCTACTCTTTTAAAGCGTTGGCAAATATACAACTGTTTTTATTTATGGCAAACACTATTTTAAAAAAAAATGAAATATTTTTTAACGAGACAAAAGTACAAGTTTTGTAAATCTTTTCACCTTTTTTATTTGACAGAATTTTTAGAGTTAGTACTTTTGCGCAAACCTAAGAATACCATGAGTAATACTAAATATGTTTTTGTAACAGGAGGCGTAACATCATCCCTTGGAAAAGGAATTATTGCTGCATCATTAGCAAAATTATTACAGCAAAGAGGATTTTCTGTAACTATCCAAAAATTAGACCCTTATATTAATATAGACCCAGGAACTTTAAATCCGTACGAGCATGGAGAATGTTATGTTACAGATGATGGAGCAGAAACAGATTTAGATCTAGGTCATTATGAGCGTTTTTTAAACATTCCTACAAGTCAATCTAATAACGTAACTACAGGTAAAATTTATCAATCTGTAATTAATAAAGAGCGTAAAGGAGAGTTTTTAGGAAAAACGGTGCAAGTGATCCCTCATATTACAGACGAAATTAAACGTAGAATCCAGATTTTAGGAGAAACGGGCGATTACGATATTGTAATTACAGAAATTGGTGGAACTGTTGGTGATATTGAATCTTTACCATATGTAGAGTCTGTTAGACAAATGCTTTGGGAAAAAGGAGAAGATAATGCTATTGTTATTCATTTAACATTGGTTCCTTTTTTAGCTGCTGCAGGTGAATTAAAAACAAAACCTACGCAACACTCTGTAAAAATGTTAATGCAAAGTGGTGTGAGTCCAGATATTTTAGTGTGTAGAACAGAACATGAAATTTCTGATGACATTAAACGTAAACTGGCTTTATTTTGTAATGTGAAGCAAGAAGACGTAATACAGTCTATAGATGCAGAGACTATATATGATGTTCCTAATTTAATGTTAGCACAAGGTTTAGATACCGTTGTTTTAAATAAATTAAAGCTTTCTTCTAAAGGAGAACCAGAATTAAAAGTTTGGAACAACTTTTTAGAGAAACACAAAAACCCAAAGCACGAAGTAGAAATTGCCTTAATTGGTAAATATATTGAGTTGCAAGATTCTTATAAATCTATTACGGAAGCTTTTATTCATGCAGGTTCTACGCACGAAACTAAAGTAAAAGTACGTTGGGTACATTCAGAAAGTTTAACACCTAAAAATGCAGAGAAAAAACTAAAAGGTGTTAATGGTATTTTAGTGGCTCCTGGTTTTGGTGATAGAGGTATTGAAGGTAAAATTAGAGCCGTAAGATATGCAAGAGAAAATAATATTCCTTTCTTCGGAATTTGTTTAGGAATGCAAATGGCGGTTATTGAATTTGCAAGAAACGTTTTAGGTTTAGAGAATGCAAGTTCTACAGAGATGAATAAAAGCACTAAAGACCCTGTTATTAATTTAATGGAAAGTCAGAAAGATGTTACCGAAAAAGGTGGAACCATGCGTTTAGGTGCTTGGGATTGTGAGTTGAAAAAAGATTCTAAAATATACAAAGCTTATGGATCTGACATGATAAGCGAGCGTCATAGACACCGTTTTGAGTTTAACAACGATTATTTAGAACAAATTGAAGCTGCCGGAATGAAAGCAACAGGTTTCAACCCTAAAACAGGATTGGTAGAAGTTGTAGAAGTACCTGCACATCCTTGGTTTGTTGGTGTTCAATATCATCCAGAATATAAGAGTACCGTTTTAAAACCACATCCTTTATTTGTAGATTTTATTAAAGCTGCCTTAAAACAGTCTCAAAAATAAAAAAGTATTTAATTAAAAGCAGTCGAAACTTAAATATTTCGACTGCTCTTAAAGTGACATTATAAAAATTAGGAATACTATTTGAACTACATAGTTAGTATCAAAAATAAAGTAGCAAAAATTATATAAAGCTGCTTTTTAACTACATTTGTCGCGTTTTTATCAAAAGATATTTTTGGTTTAATGACAAATTGACATTTTAAAATAACACATGGAACAAAAAAAATTCGATATCAATTCTTTTATAGGAATGTTATTATTAGGAGGTATTTTATTATACTGGATTAACTCTACCAAACCAGATGAAACTACGGATCCTTCTACGAATACAGAACAAATTGTAGACACTACAAAAAACACATCGAATAATTTTACAGAAAACACACCTGTTTTTGAAAACGATTCTTTAAAACAAATTGCATACACAACTAAACTTGGTGCTTTTGCACAAAGTGCAATAAAAGGTTCTAACGGTACTTCTGTTTTAGAAAATAACTTGGTTAAATTAACCGTTAGTAATAAAGGTGGACAAATTATAGAGGCTGAAATTAAGAATTATAAAACTCATGATTCTTTACCTTTATATATGATAAAAGACAAAAACGCGTCTTTTAACATCAATTTTGGTACTACAGACAATAGAATTTTAAACACCAAAGACCTATTCTTTGAACCTACAGTTTCTAAAAATGGAGAAACGACTGTTCTTTCTATGAAGTTAAAAGTTTCAGACACTCAATTCTTAGAATATAGATATGAGATGAAACCAGAAAATTACATGGTTAATTTTGCAGTTCGTTCTCAAGGTTTAAGCAATGTAATTAACTCTTCTACCCCAATTAATTTAGATTGGTCTTTAGATGGTTATGCACATGAAAAGAGTGTAAAGACAGAAAACACCATGTATTCTCATCTTTATTATAAAACAGAAGATGATGTAGATTATTTGAATGCTGGTAACACAGAAATTTTAAATGATGTTGATTGGATTTCTTATAAACAACACTTCTTTACGTCTATCTTATTAACTGATACTCCTTTTAATAACAGTACTGTAACTTCTACAGATCTTATTAAAAATGAAGAATTAGATACGGTTTTTACAAAACGATATGAATTAAAAACTCCGTTAGAATTAGCTAGTGGTGAGTTAAATTATAACATGAAATGGTTCTACGGACCAAGTGATTATAATTTATTAAAGACTTTTGAAGGTACTGATTTAGATCATACAGCAGATTTAGGTTGGGGAATTTTTGGTTTCTTAAACAGAACTGTATTTTACCCAGTATTTAATTTCTTAAAAGGATTCTTATCTAACTACGGATTAATTATTATTTTAATGACTATTGTTGTTAGAATCATCATGTCTCCGTTAGTTTATAAATCTTATTTATCTAGTGCTAAAATGAAGGTAATTAGACCTGAATTAACAGCTTTAAATGATAAGTATCCAGGAAAAGAAAATGCTATGAAACGTCAGCAAGAAACCATGGCTATTCAGCGTAAAGCTGGTGTAAGCATGTTATCTGGTTGTATTCCTGCAATATTACAAATGCCAGTTTTCTTTGCATTATTCAAGTTTTTCCCAACAAACTTAGCTTTAAGACAAGAGAACTTTTTATGGGCAAATGATTTATCTTCTTATGATATGATTTATCAATTGCCAATTAAAATACCTTTTTATGGAGATCACGTAAGTTTATTTCCAATATTAGCTTCTGTCGCAATTTTCTTTTACATGAAAATGAACCAAAGTCAGCAAGCAAATATGCAGCCACCTACACAAGAAGGTATGCCTGATATGGGAAAAATGATGAAGTATATGATTTACTTCTCTCCTATTATGATGTTGTTTTTCTTTAACAACTACGCAAGTTCATTAAGTTTGTACTACTTTATTTCTAACTTACTAACGATTGTTATTATGTTGGTAATTAAGAATTTTGTTATTGATGAAGATAAAATTCATGCTCAAATAGAAGAAAACAAAAAGAAACCGGAAAAGAAGAAAAGTAAATTCCGTCAAAAAATAGACGATGCTATGAAGCAAGCACAAGAGCAACAAGCACAACAAAAGAAAGGTAAATAGTAAATAAAACCTTACATCATAAAAAAACCAAAACTTAATTGTTTTGGTTTTTTTTGTTTAAAAAGGGAGCTTTTATATTATTACTTTAACACCAAAAAAGTAAATTAGCTGCTTATAATTAGCTTTAGTTAGCAGCATTTTATTAACGCTAATAATGCTATATATTTAATAAAAGTAAAAGAAACAACTCCACAGACAAAACAATTATGCCTTAGAATTTAGCGAACTTACGGAAACCCGTAAGTTTATTTAAAAAAATGAAAGTAATTTTAAGTTATTAAAATATAAGTTAAATCTTAATTTAATTTATCCAAAAACATTGAACTTATTTAAGTAAAATAGATCACAATAAATAATGTCTGAACAAGCTGAAAAAGGACTTTAAAAAGGAGTAGGCAAAATTATATAACATCAATTAAATGAAAAAAACTTTTATTATTATGGTTATTGCTGCTGCACTAACATCATGTAAAACATCAAGCTTATATAGTGGCGGTTATCAACAACAAAATCAGACTCAAACAATTTTATCAAGTTCAAATTTTAATGTACTAGGTAGTTTTACAGGTACAGTTACAGAAAAAATATTGACAGGAAACATTACAAATAAAGAAGGAATTATCTCTAGAGCTAAAGCTAAAATGTTAGAACAAGCAAAAGCAGCTGGTGTAGAATTAATTGGTAGTAGAGCTCTTGTAAACGTATCTGTTGATTTAATTGAAACTAAAAAAAGAGTTTCAGCAACTATGACTGCAGAAATAATAGAGTTTAAATAATAACTGAGATCGGTTTTTTAAAGCAGTAACTTTAATAAAAGTAATAACAAATAACCTAAATTTAATAATATGGATTTTATTATCGGACTTGTAATAATCGTTGTAATCGTTTTTTTAATAAGAGCATTTGGAGCGTGGATGCTTAGAATTGATGAAGTTATTACTAATCAAAAATCAATTTTAGAAGAATTAAAAAAAGCTAATTCAAAGAAACAAGTTGAATAAATAATTACAAAATTGATATAAAAAAGCCTTTAAAAGACTGAAATTTATTCAGTTTTTTAAAGGCTTTTTTCATTAAATTTATCTAAAAGTTTACCAACAAGTCTAGCCCTGATTGAAGTGGTATCCTTTTTGTTTTTCACAAAAAGATATAACGGAAAGCAGGAAATAGCTTCAAAAAAAAAAGAAGTTATCTAAAAAAAGATTTTTTGTCAATCTGAATTTATTTCAGATTCTTATGAAGATTGAACTTCAATAAGTTGAGATACTGAAACAAGTTCAGTATGACAAGATTTAACCTTTTTTAGATAACTTCTTTACTATTATAGTATAAATTGCTTTGTAAAAAAAAGACACTATCCTAAAATCTGTGTAAGTTAAAAACTAACAACCTATAAAATATTTTTGATATTTTACTAAAAAAAGAATCAATATAGAATTATTACATCCAATTTCCCCCAGTATTCCTCTATAATTAGCTGTTTTAAATTATATTTTTATTCCCTTAAATCATCGGTTCAAGAGAATACACCAACTATATTGGTATTTAAAATTCTTTTTTAAGCTATATTTAATTTATTATATACAGTATTAATACCATTTATTGCTTAGAACTTCGACTTCTTGTTTAGCTTTTTCCAAAATTTCTGTCGCTTTGTCTTGGTATTGTTGTAAGCCAAATGCTGTAATACTTTCTGATAGTATGCCCATAAATCCAAAACAGGTAGCAACTAACGGAGATCCAAAATTAACATTTTTTAATGGTTCACTATTAAAATCGCCTCCACTTGTCATTAGTAATACTGCTTGCTTATTCTCACACAACCCTTTAGGCCCTGTTGCTGTTTGTGTAAATGTTTTACCCGCACTAATTACGGTATCAAACCATGCTTTTACAGTAGCAGGAATTGAAAAATTATAAAGAGGACTTGCTAAAACAATAAAGTCGGCATCTAGTATTTGTTGTACTATTTTATCATTATGATACATTCTTTTTTGTTCATCTTCACTTAAATCTACACCACCAAAATTTCTTTTTACATATAGATTAAGGTTTTCTTCTAACAATAAATCAGGAGCTGTTTTAGCCAAATCTAAAACAGTAATTTTTGTTTTATCTTTATTTAATGCTGTAAAATGATCTACTAATATTTTAGTATTAGACCCTATTCTTGGTGTATAATTTACAATTAATGTGTTTTTCATCTTCTTATCTTTATTTATAACACAAAAATATATAATTTTGCTATACAATGTATATCGGTATACTAAAGTATAGTAGTATACTTTAGTATACCAATAATCTATTTTAAGAGTATTATGAATTTAGAAAATAAACATAAAGAGATACACACACATCAAGAATGTAAGACTTTTATTCTTCCGGTGCGTGATGTCCTTGAACTGATAGGCGGAAAATGGAGATTGCCTATAATTATTGCACTTTCATTTCAAAACCACCGATTTAAAGAGTTAGAGCGTCAAATAGTAGGAATTACTCCTAGAATGTTATCTAAAGAATTAAAGGATTTAGAAGTAAATGGATTGGTAAATAGAACTGTTTTTGATACAATGCCAGTATCTGTAGAGTATAGCCTTACCGATTACGGAAAATCTTTAGATAAAGTAATAGAAACTATAAGAGATTGGGGTGTAAAACACAGAACAAAAATAATAACAGACGAAACTCGTTAAAATTAGTAGAAAGAAAAACATCCAAATATAGGTCTAGAAATAATTAAGCTTTTTCTTCATAACCAAAGCTTACAAACAAATCTATCCTTTATTGAAGCAATTTTTTGAGCTCTTTTTTATTCCTTTTCAGGATAAAATAAGCGAGTGTCTTTCGACTACGCTCAATATAAACTCCAAGCATTAAATAGCCTCAAAAAAAAGAAGTTATCTAAAAAAAGATTTTTGTCAATCTGAATTTATTTCAGATTCTTATGAAGATTGAACTTCAATAAGTTGAGATACTGAAACAAGTTCAGTATGACAAGATTTAACCTTTTTTAGATAACTTCTTTACTATTATAGTATAGATTGCTTTGTAAACTCGCAATAACAAAAAGAATCTAATCTTCCGTTTCTGTTTCTACTTCTGTATCTGAATCCTCTTTACGTTCTTTAAACTTACGAGTTCCTTCATACAAATCGTACTTTACAAACTTACAGTTTAAATCTCCATTTTTAAGGGCAATTCTTTTAGAAGTCCTTAGTCCTACGCATTTTAAAGCATCTGTATCTGAAGTAATTAACCAAGCTGTAGAACCAGGATAATTATTTTTAAGTGTATCTCCTATTTTCTTATAAAACTCTTCTGTATCAATGTTTAAACGCTCACCATAAGGTGGATTAAATAAAATAGTAGTGTTACCAAAAACTTCTTTTGTTGAGTTAAAAAAGTTAACGTGGTGCACCCCTATAAAATCATCTAAATTGGCATTTGCAACATTGTCTTGTGCTTTTTGTACCGCAGAAGGCGCTTTATCAAACCCCATTATTTTAAAATGAGAAGAACGTATTTTCTTTAATAAGGATTCTTGAATGGTAAAATACAAATCTTCATCATAATCTTTCCAATTCTCAAAAGCGAATAATTTTCTGTTGATGTTTGCCGGAATATTACAGGCAATCATAGCAGCTTCAATTAAAATGGTACCAGAACCACACATTGGGTCTATAAAGTTTTCCTCTCCAGTATAACCAGACAATAAAACCATACCTGCAGCCAAAACTTCGTTTATTGGCGCAATATTAGTCGCTGTTCTATACCCTCTTTTATGCAAAGAATCTCCGGATGAATCTAAAGAAACGGTTAACCAGTCTTTTTGAATGTGAATGTGAATTTTTAAATCTGGATAATCTAAATCTACATTTGGTCTTTTACTATATTTATGTCTAAAGTAATCTGCAATTGCATCTTTAGATTTTAAAGAGATATAATGTGAGTTAGACGTAAAATTCTTAGAATTTACGACAGCTCCTATTGCAAAGGTACCTTCAGTTTCTAAATAGTTTTCCCATTTAATTTTCTGAATTGCTTCGTACAAATCTTCTTCATCGTAGATTTTACAAACTTTAATAGGTTTTAAAATTCTTACAGCTGTTCTTAAAGCAATATTTGCTTTGTACATAAAACCGCTATCCCCTCTAAAAGAAACCATTCTAACTCCCTCATTAACATCTTGTGCTCCTAGGTCTCTTAACTCTTTTGCCAAAACACCCTCTAAACCGAAAAGTGTTGTTGCTGTCATTTTAAAATCTTTGTTCATGCTCATAAAATTGACTGCAAAAATACTATTTATAAATAGCTTTTATACTAATTAAGAAATTCATTTTACAGAACGTAAGATTTGGTTACTTTTACAGACTGAAATGTCTATAATGGCAAAAGGCTAAGAATAGCCAATAGCAATGAAAGTAATTCGCTGGTTATTGCAAATTTTATAAAAATGAAAACAAAAGATTGGTTTACAGATTGGTTTAATACCCCTTACTATCACACACTTTACAAGGAACGAAATGACGATGAAGCGCAATTGTTTATGAAGAATATTACTTCTTTTTTAAGCTTGCCAAAAACAACGCATATTTTAGATTTACCATGTGGTAAAGGGCGTCATTCTGTGTTTTTAAACTCTTTAGGTTATACTGTTACTGGTGGTGATTTGGCAGAAAACAGTATTAATGCTGCAAAAGAATTTGAAAATAATACATTAAAATTTAATGTGCATGACATGCGCAAACCTTTTCATCATACGTATGATGCTATTTTTAACTTATTTACAAGTTTCGGGTATTTTAAAGACGATAAAGAGGATATTTTAATTCTAGAAAACATTAAAAACGGCCTGAACAAAGACGGATTTTTTGTATTTGACTTTTTAAATGCCGAAAAAGTAAAGCTGAATTTAGTGAAGAAGGAAACAAAAACTGTAGACAACATCACTTTTCATATTGAAAGAGAAATAAAAGATGGGTTTATCTTAAAGCATATTTCTTTCTTTGCTGATGGAGAAAACCACTCTTATACAGAACAAGTAAAGTATTTAGACCTTGCTAAAATGACCACATTTTTAGAAAAAGTAGGATTTACAATTACAAGCGTTTTTGGAAATTACAACTTAGATAACTTTGAAGCTAAAACTTCTGATCGATTAATTATTATTGCAAAATGAGTTATGTCTTATTATTAACAGCAGTTTTTATTGGTTCTTTACTGGTCTATATAATAAAACCAAGTAAAAAAGCTGTTCGTCTATTATTAGCTTTTAGTGGTGCCTATTTGTTATCTGTTACTATTCTACATTTACTGCCAGAAGTATATGCTGAAACTACAGAATATAAAAAAATAGGAATTTTTATATTAATCGGAATTATTATTCAGTCTGTATTAGAATCTTTTTCTAAAGGAGCAGAACACGGACATATTCATATTCATTCTGATGGTAAAGAGTTTCCAACCTTGTTATTTATAAGTTTGTCTTTACATGCCTTTTCCGAAGGTTTACCTATTCATCACGCAGGTGATAATTTGTTATGGGCAATTATAGTGCATAAAATACCAATTGCATTTGTTTTAACAACCTTTTTAATTCAGACAAAATATTCTAAAAAAATAACGTTTATTTTCTTGATTGTTTTTGCATTGATGAGTCCTCTTGGATTATTATTAGGTGATAAAATTCCATTTTTCACAACCTATGCAAAAGAAATAACAGCTATAATTATTGGTGTCTTTCTTCACATTTCTACCATTATTCTTTTTGAAGGCTCTGAAAATCATAAATTTAATTTGAAAAAATTTATTGCCATTATTTTAGGAGTATTACTTACTATTTTTACTTTATAGTTTTTTACTTCTTTTACAATACAAAAAAGCACCTATTTATAGGTGCTTTTTTGTATTGTAATAAATATTCTACTAATAATTTTATTTGTTCTCTTTAAGAACTAGTATTAATTAGCGACTTCGTTTATAAATTTAATTCGCATTAACCTTAATTCCTCTTCATCATAATCACCATCAAATTCATCTAAAGACTCCTGTATATTATCAGAATCTGCTTCCATAAAATAATCATGAATTTCTTCTTGTTGATCTTCATCTAGTAAATCATCTAAAGCATAATCAATGTTCAGCTTCGTTCCAGAAAAAATAATTCCTTCCATAGCCTTAATTAATTCTCCCATTTCAAGTCCTTTTGACTTTGCAATATCTTCTAAAGGTAATTTTTTATCCGTATTCTGAATAATAAAAAGCTTTAAGCCAGAATTTGTCCCTGTACTTTTTACTATTAAATCATCTGGTCTTAGAATTTCATTTTCTTCTACATAAGTAGCAATTAATTTTACAAAATCCTTTCCAAATTTTCTTGCTTTACCTTCTCCTACTCCATGAACTGTAGAAAGCTCCGCTAAGTTAATTGGGTATTTTAAAGCCATATCATCTAAAGATGGATCTTGAAAAACAGCAAATGGAGGCACTCCTTGTTTTGTTGCTACACTTTTACGTAAATCTTTTAATAGTTTTACTAACTTATCATCAGCAACACCTCCTGAAGATTTAGCATTTGTAATAATAGAGTTATCATCTTCTTCACTATAAGAATGATCTTCTGTCATCATAAAAGAAGTAGGATTCTTTATATAAGCATCTCCCTTTTCAGTTAATTTAACAACACCATATTGTTCTATTTCTTTCTTTATTAAGTTCACCACCAAAATCTGTCTGATTAGTGCCATCCAATAAAGTGCAGATTTATCTTTACCACTTCCAAAAAAGGGTTGTAAATGCGTTTTATGAGAAGTTAATAAAGCATTTTCTTTTCCTACTATTGTATTTACAATCTCTTTAGATTTATACTTTTGTAAGGTCTTTTTTACAACATTTAATAAAAGTTGAACGTCTTCTTTAGCTTCGTGTTTTTTCTTCGGATTTCTAGAGTTGTCATCCATATCTGCTCCATCTCCATGTTCAGCATCGAATTCTTCGCCAAAATAATGCAACAAATATTTACGTCTGTTCATAGACGTTTCTGCATAACCAACCACTTCTTGCAATAATGCATGCCCAATTTCTTGCTCTGCAACGGGCTTGCTTGCCATAAATTTCTCTAACTTTTCTATATCTTTATACGCATAGAATGCTAAACAATATCCTTCTCCGTCATCACGACCCGCTCTACCTGTTTCTTGATAGTAACTTTCTAAACTTTTAGGAATGTCATGATGAATTACAAAACGCACATCTGGCTTGTCTATTCCCATACCAAATGCAATCGTAGCAACTACTACATCACAATCTTCCATTAAAAACATATCTTGATGCTTTACTCTTGTTTTAGCATCTAAACCTGCATGGTACGGAACTGCTTTAATTCCGTTTACTTGTAAAATCTGAGCAACTTCTTCAACTTTTTTCCTGCTTAAGCAGTAGATAATTCCAGATTTACCCATTCTTTGTTTTACAAAGCGAATAATATCTTTTTCTACTTCCTTCGTTTTTGGTCTTACCTCATAAAATAAATTAGGTCTATTAAATGACGCTTTAAATCTATTCGCTTCCGGAATCCCTAAAGTTTTTAAAATATCTTCTTGTACTTTTTCTGTTGCAGTTGCCGTTAAACAAATAACAGGTACATTATCTATGGCCTTAATAATATGTTTTAGATTTCTGTATTCAGGTCTAAAATCGTGTCCCCATTCAGAAATACAATGCGCTTCATCAATCGCTACAAAAGAAATCTTCTGCGTTCTTAAAAAAGTAACATACTCTTCTTTTATTAAAGATTCTGGTGCTACATACAAAAGTTTTGTAATTCCATTAGTAATATCTTCTTTAACTTGAGCTACTTCTGTCTTATTTAAAGATGAATTTAAAACATGTGCCACACCATTGTGTTCAGAAATACCTCTAATTGCATCTACTTGATTTTTCATTAAAGCAATTAATGGAGAAACTACGATAGCAGTTCCTTCTGTCATTAATGCAGGTAACTGATAACAAAGAGACTTTCCTCCACCTGTTGGCATTATTACAAAAGTGTTGTTATTCTCAACAATACTTTTAATTACTTGCTCTTGTAAACCTTTAAATTTATTAAATCCAAAGAACTTTTTTAGAGGGGTATATAAATCCATTTTTATTAAATATTATTTTAACTTTAAAATCAACTCACAAACATACTATTATATTTGCTCTAATTATTATTTATAGTAAATTTGCTTGTTTCTTAATCTAAAGATATAACTTTTTTTTATTCTGATAAAACACCAAACATTTGAAAAAGACAAACACAATTATAAATACTGCCAGAGAAACTATTTTAACAGAAAGTAATGCTATTGCTAATTTAGCAAAATTAATTGATGCGGACTTTGAAGAGGCCGTTAATTTTATTTTAAATTCTAATGGAAGGGTTATTGTAACCGGAATTGGTAAAAGCGCAAACATTGCTGCTAAAATAGTTGCTACATTTAATTCTACAGGAACACCTGCTATTTTTATGCATGCTGCAGATGCTATTCATGGAGATTTAGGAAATGTACAACAAGACGATGTTGTTATATGTCTTTCTAAAAGCGGTAACACTCCAGAAATTAAAGTTTTAGTTCCATTGATAAAAAATTATGGAAATAAAATAGTAGCAATTACAGGAAATGTAGACTCCTATTTAGGCGAACATGCAGACTTTACATTAAATGCTTATGTAGAAAAAGAAGCGTGTCCTAATAATTTAGCACCAACAACAAGTACCACTGCACAATTAGTTTTAGGTGATGCACTAGCTGTTTGTTTACTAGATTTACGCGGTTTTACAAGTAAAGATTTTGCAAAATACCATCCTGGAGGCGCTTTAGGTAAACGATTGTATTTAAGAGTAGCTGATTTGGTAGAAAAAAACCAAGTTCCTGCTGTTAACGAAACAGATAGTATCGCAAAAGTAATTGTAGAGATTTCTGAAAAAAGATTAGGGGTTACTGCTGTTTTAAATAAAGAAAAATTAACAGGTATTATTACCGATGGAGATATTAGAAGAATGCTTTCTAAATCTACACAAATTTCTCAAATTACAGCAAAAGATATAATGGGTAAAAACCCAAAAACTATTTTAGAAGATGCAATGGCGGTAGATGCATTAACTTTAATGGAAAAAAACAGCATTACACAAATGTTAGTTGTAGATCATAAAAACAAATATGTTGGTGTCGTACATTTACATGATTTAATTAAAGAAGGTATTTTTTAATGGCAGAGCAACAAAAAGAAATGTCCTTTTTAGGTCATTTAGAAGAATTAAGATGGCACTTGGTAAGAAGTGCTGCCGCAATATTTATCATAGCAATTGTATTATTTGTGTTTCAAAAAGAAGTGTATGAAAACTTCTTATTAGCACACAGAAAATCCGATTTTATAACCTATCAACTATTTTGTGATTTTTTCACTTTTTTTAAGTTGGATAGTAGCTTTTGTAATGTTGTTTTTAAAGATAACTTAATAAGTTTAAAGCCCACCCAACAATTAATGAATTCTATTTGGTCTTCATTTATATTGGGTATTATTCTGGCTTTCCCTTATTTATTATGGGAAATTTGGCGTTTTGTTGCACCTGGATTAACAAAAAAGGAAGTAAATAAGTCTAGAGGATTTATTTTTATAGCTTCTTTTTTATTTTTCTGTGGTATCGCATTTAGTTTTTATGTAATTGCACCTATTTCTATACACTTTTTGTATAATTATCAAATTACAGATTTAATTCAGAATAACTTTACAATGGACTCTCATATAGGTTTAGTAACCAATATGTTATTAGGTGTTTCAATTTTATTTGAATTACCAGTTTTAGTTTACTTTTTAACCAAAATTGGTTTGGTAACACCAGAGTTTTTAAGAAAATATAGAAAACATGCTTTAGTAGTTGTATTAATTTTAGCAGCTATTATTACGCCACCAGATGTTGCTAGTCAAGTAATTGTAGCAATTCCAATTCTTATTTTATATGAAGTAAGTATTAGAGTTTCTAAAATAGTAATAAAAAAACAAAATAAAGATGCACGAAAAGGTACAGGAGTTTAATGACTATCGTCAGAAAATGAACGATAAAATTTTAGATTCTGATAATAAAGTAATAAAAAGAATATTCAATTTAGACACAAATACTTTTAAAGAAGGTCATTTACCTGTTAAAACAAAAGAACTTTTAGGTTTAGTGGCTTCTGCGGTTTTACGTTGTGATGATTGTGTACAATATCACTTAGAAGCCGCTATGAAAAATGGAGTTACTAAAGAAGAAATGATGGAAACGATGTCTATTGCTACCTTGGTTGGTGGTACTATTGTTATTCCGCATTTAAGAAGAGCTGTTGAGTATTGGGAAATGCTTCATGAAAAGGTTTAATTGTTGAATTGTTTAAACGTGTAATTGTTAAATCTTTATAATTATATTAAGGTTTTAATACTTTACAATTATTACTTTTACAAACAACAACATTTACACAATTAAACGTTTACACAATAATACATTGTAAAGAAATATGATTTTAAGAGCAGAAAACATAGAGAAAATCTACGGAAGTAGAAAAGTTGTTACCGGAATTTCTTTAGAGGTAAAACAAGGTGAAATTATCGGACTTTTAGGTCCTAATGGAGCCGGAAAAACAACTTCTTTCTATATGATTGTTGGGATGATAAAACCAAATTCGGGTAAAATTTTCTTAAATGATGAAGAAATTACTGAAGATGCCATGTACAAACGTGCTCAAAAAGGGATTGGTTATCTAGCACAAGAAGCTTCTATTTTTAGAAAATTGTCTGTTGAAGAAAATATTATGTCTGTTTTACAATTTACAGATTTATCAAAAACAGCACAAAAAGAAAAATTAGAGTCTTTAATTGAAGAGTTTAATATTGGTCATGTTCGTAAAAACAGAGGAGACTTATTATCTGGTGGAGAAAGACGTAGAACAGAAATTGCACGTTGCTTAGCTTCCGATCCAAAATTTATTCTATTAGATGAACCATTTGCTGGTGTAGACCCTATTGCTGTAGAAGACATACAAAGCATTGTGGCTCATTTAAAAGATAGAAACATCGGTATTTTAATTACAGATCATGATGTACAAGCAACTTTAGCGATTACAGATAAAACCTATTTAATGTACCAAGGAAGTATTCTAAAAAGTGGAACTCCAGAAGAATTGGCAGCAGATGAAATGGTTAGAAAAGTATATTTAGGTAAAGACTTCGAATTGAAAAAGAGGAAGATTTTTTAAGCAACTTTTTTTTAATATACATATCAGCCCTTTCAGTTTGAAAATTGAAAGGGCTTTTTTTATATGAAAATCAATCAGGAACTATTAGACCACTAAAATAGGCTTCAACTGCACTCAACTAGACATATTTCTTGTTTTAAACCATAATCTATGTCGTTAACAACTTGTCTATATAATTTCAAATAGTTGTTTTATATTTTCACAGACGCTTTTTGTAAGGCTAACAATATTTTTCATCGATCTTAAATAAGATTTATTTGCTGATAGAATTACTTAAATAAAAGCCTAACAGATTTAAACTGTTTCTTTTTTTCTAAAATTACTAATTACGGATAAAACTACGTAAAATATAATAATCAACGGAATTGAAATATACTGTAAGAAGATAATCAACAATAAAGAAACTAGTAGAAACAAATACTTTACCATATTCTTCTTAATAGAATACTCCTTAAATTTTAAAGAGAATAAAGGCAATTCTGCATTCATTAAATATGTTAATAATAAAGTAATTGCAATTAAAAAATAATTATTTCCTATTAAATTTTGAGCAAATTCTACTGTAGAATATTCTTGAATTAAAGGCAAAGAAATGATAAACAAACTCATTGCAGGCGTTGGTAAACCTATAAAGGAATCTGATTGCCTCGTATCAATATTAAATTTAGCCAATCTATAACAAGCTCCTAAAGTTAAAAGTAAACCTACAAAAGGCAAATAATTGAATTCGTTAAAATCATATAAACCAGAAGTGTTTTCTACTAATAGTTTGTAAACAATAATTCCGGGTACAACACCACTTGTAACCATATCTGCCAAAGAATCTAGTTGTTTACCTAACTCACCAGAAACATTTAACAATCGAGCGGCAAAACCATCAAAAAAGTCAAATAGAATACCTAAAAGAACAAATAAACCAGCAAAAACAAAATCTCCTTCAACAGCAAAAATTGTTGCAATTGTTCCACAAAAAAGATTACCAAGCGTTATTAAATTAGGAATGTGTTTTTTTAAATTCATTTTAAGGTTTTATTTATAGGCTAAAATAAGAAAATCGATTTTATTGGTTTTCATAATCCTTAAAATTTTCCAATATTTGTACTAATATTTAAGAACTTGCCACGAATTCACCAATAAAATCAAAATGAACGCTTGTAACATCTCATTATTTTTGATTTTAAACTTTACAAACAGAAAAAATGCCTGTATTAACCTCCGACTTCACTCCTACTTTCCTTTTTAAAAGTGGTCATTTAAATACTATTTATAGATCTGTTTTCTCAAAAGAATCCTGTAACTATAAAAGAAAAAGAATTTCTACATGGGATAAAGATTTTATTGATTTAGACTTTTCTCTAGTTGGTTCTAAAACCTTAGTTTTATTAATTCATGGCTTAGAAGGAAGTTCTCAATCTAAATACATCGTATCTACAACGAAACACTTAAACCAAAAAGGGTTAGATACTGTGTGTTTTAATTTAAGAGGTTGTTCTGGCGATGATAATTTGCTTTTAGGCACATATCACAGTGGAAAAACAGAAGATGTAGATTTTGTTGTAAAACATCTTATAGAAAATTATAATTATGACAATATTATACTAGTTGGTTTTAGTTTAGGAGGTAATTTAACCTTAAAATATATAGGAGAGCAATCAGAAAATATATCACCTAAAATAAAGGGCGGAATTGCAATTTCTGTTCCTATTGATATTGCTTCGGGAGAATATGAATTAGAGAAATTAAAGAACAAAATCTATCTAGAGCGTTTTTTAAAAACCATGAAGACTAAAATTTTAGATAAGGCTGCAAAGTTTCCTGAATTTAATTTAGATAAAGATCAACTAGCAAAAGCTACCCGATTTAAACATTTAGAAAGTCTATATACAGTTCCTGTTTTTGGTTTTGAGAGTCCAGAAGATTATTGGGAAAAAGCAAGTGCAAAACCATACTTATCAAAAATAGAAATACCAACTTTACTAATCAACTCTAAAGATGATACTTTTTTGTCCGATAAATGTTTCCCTATAGATGAAGCAAAAAATTCTAAAAATTTCTTCTTTGAAACTACAAGTTATGGGGGACATTGTGGGTTTATCTCCTCTTTTTACAACGCTAAAAACAACTGGTTAGAACTTAGAATTGAAAGATTTATCAGGCAAAATATTCAGATAAATCTATTATAAACAATATCTTTAAAAAACTACTGTTATTTTAGTATGTTTTTAGATATTTGTTACAGATAATTTTCATCCTTTGAAACAAAAAATATTATTTTTTATACTACTTAGTCCACTTCTTTTATCTGCACAAGCATTTAGAAGTTACTCTAATGAATTTTTAACTATAGGAGTTGATGCTGCTGGACTAGGAATGAGCAAAAGTGTTGTTGCTACAACCAATGATGTGAACTCGATCTATTGGAACCCGGCAGGACTTGTAGGTATAGAAGACTATCAAGGATCTCTAATGCACGCCTCTTACTTTGCAGGAATAGCCAATTACAACCATGCAAGTTTTGCAATGCCAATAGACAAAGAAAGTGCAGTTGGAGTTTCGGTAATTCGTTTTGGTGTAGATGATATTCTAAATACCACAGAATTAATTGACAGTGATGGAAACATCGATTATAATAGAATACAACTTTTTTCTTCAGTAGATTATGCTTTTAACTTTGCGTATGCTAGAAATTTAATTTTTAAGGATGTTAAATTTGGTGTAAATGCTAAAATTGTTAGAAGAATTATTGGGGATTTTGCTTCTTCTTACGGATTTGGTTTTGATGCTGGAATTCAGTTTGAACGCAATTCTTGGAAATTTGGCTTGATGGCTAGAGACATTACCACCACTTTTAATAGTTGGTCGATTAATGAAGATGAATTTAACAAGATTAAAGACGCTATTCCTGGAGAAAATCAAGATTTACCAGAAACTACAGAAATTACCAAACCTAAATTACAATTAGGAGTAGCTAAAAGCTGGAGAATAGGCCGTATGTTTAACCTACTTTCGGAAGTAAATGCCAATATGCGTTTTGCAAAAACCAACGATATATTTTCTTCTGATGTAGTAAGTATAGACCCAGCAATGGGTTTTCAGTTAGATTATGATGAATTAGTTTTCTTAAGAGCTGGTGTTGGTAATTTTCAATACATCACAGAATTCGACAATTCGAAATCGCTTTCTATGCAACCCAATTTTGGTGTTGGTTTTAAATACAATGGCATAAAAATAGATTATGCTTTAACAAATATTGGTAGTGTTGGTAACGCATTGTATTCAAATATATTTTCAATTACTATAGATTATAGTTTTTTTAGACCTTAATTTTTATGAACAAAAAGTACTTTCTCTTACTATTTTTACTTTCCATATATTCACCTTTAAAAGCACAACTACAACTTTCTGAATATGCAGAAGTTAGTATTGTTACTGCAGGACCAGGAGAAGAATTATATGAAGCATTTGGACATTCTGCTATTAGAATTAAAGATCCCGTTTTAAAATTAGATTTAATTTACAATTACGGAATGTTTGATTTTAATCAGCCTAACTTTTATACAAACTTTGCAAAAGGAAATATGATTTATAGCTTAGCTCGCTATGATTTTAAATACTTTATAGCTAGTTACAGAAGAGACAAACGTTGGTTAAAAGAACAAGTATTAAATTTAACTAAGCAAGAAAAGCAACACTATTTTAAATTCTTAGAAAACAATGCTTTGCCAGAAAACAGCAACTATCAATACGATCCTTATTTTGATAATTGTGCTACCAAATTAAGAGATATTACCAAAACTATTTTAGGAGACAAAGTTATTTTTGACGATAACAACCTAGAAAAAAACCTCACATTTAGACAATTAACAAACAATGAAATTCCTTGGAACTCTTGGGGTACTTTTGGGTTAAATTTAATAGCAGGTACAAAACTAGATGAACAAGCTACTTTTGAGCAATATATGTACTTACCAGACTATGTGTATAGTTCTTTTAAAAGCGCTACTGTCTTTATTAAAAATCAACCACAAGAATTGATAAAGAATGAAATTGTACTTCTAAATTTTAAAGAAAAAGAAGCTAAGATTTCTATTTTTAATCCTTTTTTAATCTTTAGTCTTATAGCTCTATTAGGTATTTACATTACATATAAAGACTTTAAAAACAATAAAAGAACCAAATCTTTAGATTTTACCTTATTCTTTGTAACAGGTCTTATCGGTTGTGCATTGTTTTTTCTTTGGTTTTTCTCAACACACTCCACAGCTCCAAATAACTTTAACTTATTGTGGGCATTTGCTCCTAATGTAGTAATTGCTTTTCTATTATTGAAAACTCATCAACCAAAATGGTTGAAAAGATATATGCAATTATTACTATTATTTCTAGCAATAATCCCTGTTCTATGGATTGTAGAAATTCAGGTGTTCCCTGTACTTATAATCCCTCTATTAATGCTCCTTGCAGTAAGGTACTACTATTTATCAAAAAGAATTATTGACCTTTAAAGTATAAGACCGTAGTAAATGTCTTTATAAAAATCTTGAAATCTAAAAAAGCACTACGCTCTTTAATATAATACAAATCATAGCGCAATTTAGTTTCTTGCTCTTCTATAGTATTTGCATACGGATAATTTACTTGAGCCCAACCTGTTAAACCAGGTCTAACAACATGCCTAATTGCATAAAATGGTATCTTATCTTCTAAATCTTTTACAAACTCTGGTCTTTCTGGTCTAGGACCAATTAAACTCATATCCCCTTTTATAATATTAAAAAACTGAGGCATTTCATCTAGCCTAGTTCGCCTTAAAAACTTTCCGAAAGTAGTAATTCTAATATCATTTTTTTTAGCCCAAACAGCTCCACCTTTTTCAGCATCTCTAACCATAGACCTCAACTTAAAAATTCTAAAAGGCTTACCATTTTTCCCGACTCTTAATTGTGTGTAAAATAAAGGACCTCTGTTTGCGATAATGTTACCAATAAAAATTAATGGAATAACACATAAAAAACCTATGGATCCTACTAATGAAAGTAATATATCTACAATTCTTAAACCAAAAAGATAAAAATTATTAGAATTATTCTTACTGAAATTGATGTGCCTATAAAAATTATGATCTAAATATTCTCTAGGAATTCTAACATTTACATCTTCATAAAAAGTTTCATAACTCACAATATTTACACCTTTCTCAAATAACAAAATAAGCTCTTTGTTTAGACGATTCACTACTTCGTCACAAAGATCTCTTTTAGATACAATAACCTCTGAAATCACATTATTTTCCAAAATTGAGGATACGGTGGTTTTAGAAATATCTATATAACTATCAATCCCTTCTACCTTTTTATCTGACAAATAAGCATGCACATGATGAAAAGAATCATTACTTACTTGAGTTAATAATTTTTTAATTCTTTCTGAATTACCTATAAAAACAATGGATTTAAAATACTTTGGAGAAAATATTAAAGATATATAGATGAATCTCCATAACAAAACAGGAATAAAAGAAAGCAAGAAAAAATAAATTATCTGCAATCTATTAGAAGGTAATACTGGTGAAAAATAAGGAGTAAAAATATAGAGAATAGTAGTTACAAATACAGTTAATACCAATGATCTTACTGTTAAATATTTATTATTTGAAACTCCTAAACCATATAGTTGAAAAATTTGACCAAAAATTAAAAAATAAAATACTAATAGTATTATTTTAGTTAGAACGATACTATTTGAAAAGTTGATATAAGTAAAATTAATAAATAATGATGCTAAATATAAACTAGAGATAAGGATTACAACATCTATTATTCTTAAAAAAAGCTTTCTTTCCGATACATTAAAGTATGATATTTTTTCTGTCAAAGGGGTCAATTTTGTTTAACGTAAACTAATTCAATTATATATAATTAAAAAATAATAAAACTTAATGAGGGAACACTGCAAACTTATAAAAAGAATATTAATTAATAAGAAAGTAATTTAAAATTATTGATAAAAATTGATGGTTTTTTTTTAACTATTCCAACTTAAATACTACAAAAACAGTTAAAAATATTATGGCTTTTATATTAATTTAAGCAATTTATTAAAGATATTACATACTGTATAGTAACTAGATTTGAGGTAGGACAACTTTTCAATATTTTTGTACAAATTCCAATTCCATTTAAGCATTTCTACTTTATTATTAGAAATTGACTGACTACGATCTCTATATTGAGCAAGGATTTCTGGCATACCAAAGGCATATTTTTCAACTTTTAAAATCTTTAACCACAAGCCATAATCTTGTCTTTTTCTAATATTAGGCATATAAAATTTCCCTAATATATCTTGATTATACATAGCTGTTAAACATCCAATTTCATTAGAGTACAACATTCTCTTATAATCTACTTTAACTTTACTCTTAATAATTTTAGTTGTTTTTTCACCTTGCTCATTAATTATTTCATATGAAGTATAACTTAATAAATAATTATTTAACAACATAAAGTTTAATTGATGCTCTAGTTTTTTTGGCAACCATATATCATCACTATCTAAAAAAGCTATAAAATTTCCATTTGCTAAAGAAATTGCTTTGTTTCTAGCAACTGCAGCTCCGCAATTGTCTTTTAATTTATGTAATTTAATTCTAGCATCACTTTTACAAAAAGAATTAATAATATTAATACTATCATCAGTAGAAAGATCATCAACAATAATCATTTCCCAATTTTCATAGGATTGATTAATGACACTTTCAATTGTTTGTGTAATAAATTTCTCAGAATTAAAATTAGGAGTAATAATAGAAATTAAATTATTCATTTATTTTAGAAATAAAGTTTTTTAATTTTCCTTTAGAAGAACTAAAGTTGATTTCTTGTATAATTTCAAAATTAACATCTTTTTTAAAATATTTTTCAATCTCATTGACTAATTTTATTTTTTGAATATTATCAATTTTATCTTGTAACAAAAATATTAACTTCCCTTTTTCGTTCTGAATCACCTGATAATTTAAATTAAGATGCTCTCTTTTAGATAAGTTCTTAAAAATATAATAAAAATACAGACTAGGATATGTATTATGCATACCATACACATTTTCTCCTATTCTCCCGGTGACTTCCTCTAAAATTAAATGATTCATACCGCAAGCACACTTTTTATCTCTTGGTGCTAAAGAAATATAATCTCCCAATTGATATCTAATTATTGGAAATGATTGCAATTGTAAATTGGTTATAATAATCTCACTATCAACCTCCTCTACTAAAACCCCCTCCATGTTTAAATGCATATTTCCCTCTTTGCATTCATAGGCAATAATACCCGATTCTGTAGCTCCATATTCATTAATTATATCAAGTCCAAAAGCTTTCTTAATCTCAGAATGATAACTTTCAAATATTTTTTCTGAAGTACCTTTGATCATTTTAAGATGTAAAGGTTTTGGTAAATTCAGTTTATTTATTAATACAGCTGTTTGATAGATCATAGAAGAATATCCATGAATATATTTAGCTTTATGAGATTTTTTTATAAATTTCTTTAACGCTGTTTCTTCATAACTAAATATCCGGTACCTATTTTGCAAAAAGTCTAAAATTTTATTTTTTTGCTTGCTAATAAAAGAGAAACTAAAGCCCCAAAAATAACCATTTTTATCCCAAGGGTTTAAATTATACCAAGAATAGCCTCTTTGTATGGCTGCTCTATTAAATGAATCTGCATTTTCTTCTCTAATAAATTTTAATGACTCTCCTGAAGTACCTGAAGTACTTGCTAAAAATGTTTTCTTAAAATTTAAATTTGTATGAATCTTAGAAGTAAATGTTATTAAATCTTTTTTGTTGATAATAGGAAAATATTTTAAATCTTCTAAACTTTTTACGTCATTAACATCTAATTGTTGTTCATCAAATTTTTGTCTATAAAATTCTGAATTTTCATATGCAATTATTAAAAGTTCTTTCAGTTTTTTTAATTGATACCTTTCTAACTTCTCTAACGACCATTTTTCAGATTCTTTTAAAAAGTTATATTGTTTTTTAAGAGATGGGTTTCTAATTTTTTCTCCTAAATTATAAATGAATTTTCGAATCATTATTTAAGAATTTGAAACCATTTTTCTTTATTGTTCTCCCAACTAAAATTTGTTACCTTTTTTCTCGCTTTAATCGCTAAATTTGGATATGTATTATCAAGAATAGTAATAATAGCATTTGCCATTTCCTTTGCATTCGATTTAGAAACTAATAATCCATCAATTTTATCATCTATTAAAAAAGGAATTCCACCAACATTCGTACTCACTACAGGCAATCCTAAAGCCATTGCTTCCATTACACTTACTGGTGTATTGTCAAAGTTGGTTGTATTGATAAAAATATCAAATTCTTCAGATTTTTTATGCCAATTTTCTTTTAAAAGAACTCCTGTAAATTCTACAGAATTTTCTAATTTCAATTCTGATACCAATTTTACACAGTCATCATAACTATAGTCTACAAAAGGCCCTACCATGCAAAGTTTTGCATTTGGATATTCTTTTTTTAATACATTTAAAACCTTTATAGCCAATGTGGGGTTGTAAATTTCTTTAAAAGCTCTTACCCAAAATAATTTAGGTACTAAAGATTCTCTTAACTTAAAATTATAATTTTCAATTTCTACAATATTCGGAATAAACATGGTTTTGTATCCTTTTTCTTCAAAAGCTGATTTTAAATAATTTGAAGGAGCTATATTTTTGTATGAATTTTTAAAGATCAAATCACTAAAAAAAGGATTTTTATCTAACCTATGCGGTAAATCACCTCCATGTAAAATAGGGATATATTTTAATCTAAAAACCCTTGATAATTGAGAAATAATCAATGCATAATAGAAGTTAACTGTACTAAAGGTATCAATTAAAACATAATCTACCTTATTTCTATTTTTCAATAAAGAAAAACACATATCCAGTAATCTCAATATTTTATTTGTTTTATCTGATGAAACTGTTAAAGAAAAACCTTCCTGTCTTAATAAACTAGATAAAACCATTAATGTGGAGTTATATTTAGTCTTTTTAGTTAAATTATTACCTATATAAAGAATCTTCTTATTCCTCATCAATTAACTCATTTTCAATATTTGTAATTCTTATCAAACTTAAAGCATACATAAAACCTGGCAAAGCAACTCGCATTGCAGAGTGGTTAATTGTTAAAAACCACATCATATAAAACATAATTATAAATGCTTTTTGAAAATTATTTGCTTGAAAAAAATTAAGCAATGGTACTAGTAATAACAATAATAACAAAACAAAACCAATAATTCCATGTTCTTCTATCAATCTCCCCACTTCATTATGAGATGCTGCAGTAACTCTTTCATTAGATTTCATTCTTTCATACTTACCATTCCCAACACCAATTCCTAAAGGGTGTTCATAAAAACTAGTAAACTGGGATACCAAAATATCTATCCTACCTGTAGAGATATCTTTCTTTTCTATTCCTCTTGCATTTTTATTAGCATATCTATTGTCTATCATGCCTCCCGTTACATTAGAAGTATACATCCAAATAGAAATAATAAAAAAACCAATAATTAATAGATACTTAAAAAGAATTTGAAAACTTATTTTTTTATATAAAATGAAATAAAATGAAAAAAGAAGTAGTGCAATCACAGCTGTAAGAATTCCTCCTCTAGAAAAAGTTAATAATCCTCTATAAATAAAGTAAATTAAAAAGAAAGCATCTAAAAAGATATAGCCCGTTAATTTTTCTTTTAATAACAAAAAAACTACTAAAATTACAATACCTAAACCAATGGCTGTTGCTACTTGATTAGGTCCAAAACCTCCAGAAGCTTCAAAATTTGCTGCACCTCCAAAAACAATTTCTTTTAAATCTGGTGTTCTAAAATATAAATAGGTAATCATAGAGAACAAAGGCAATAACATAAAGAATAGGGCATTCATTAATACTTGTTTAGGTATGTGTCTGTAATAAAAATAAAGTGCACAAATACCTAATACAATAGGACCGCTTAAATTAAATACAATATTTTTACGTAAAGACTCCCCTTCTGGCACTTGTGTAAAAACAATACCTAATAATAAAAGTAAAATATAAAATATAAAATGAACAGAAAACTTTTGCTTAAAAGGTCCCAAAAATATGCCCAATAATAAAAATAGTGCTACACCATATTTACCTGTTTCATAGAGAATAGTTCCACCAATCATTCTTAGAAATATTTCACCCCCCACCAAATACGAAGCAAATAAAAATGCTTCTTCATTTCTATTTTTAGAACTATAAATTAATAAGATAGGAAGTACTAAACATACCACCCCATAGACTTTCGGAAAAACAGGAAGTGTTCCTAAAAAACCGATAAGAATATGAATACCTATTAATTTTAATTTATTATTTAATATATATTGAACCAAATTAAGAAGTGTATAATTTTATTAATTGACTGATAAAATGTTCTTGAGAATATTTTTTTTGTACATTTTTATAGTGCATTTCTCCAAAGGATTCTCTTTTATCTTTATCTGAAATATACATTTCTAATGCTGTAGCAAATGCAATACTATTTTCTTTTTCTACAACTAAACCAGATTGTCCATTTTCTACAACTTTACTACATTCACCTACGTCAGTTACAACTACAGGTAATTTAGCCAATCCATACTCTAATAATGAAACTGGTAGACCTTCTGATTTAGATGACAATACACCAATTGTAGCTTGTTTAAGTATAAATTCTATATCCAAACAGATGCCATATAAAAAAACTGATTTGTCTAATTTATTTTCTAGAATAAATTGTTTAATTTTTTTTGAATAATTATCATTAAAATCTTTCCCTATAAAATGTAAAGTCCAATCTGAATATTTAACATGAATTTTCTTAAATGATTCTAAAAGATTTAAATGATTTTTAACTTCTTTTAAAGAAGCCAAAATTACAATTCTTTTATTATTTTTTCCGTATAATTTAGTTCTTTTGTTTTTATTTATAAATTGTGGAAAATTATCTAGTTTAATTGACACTTTGTGTTTTAATTTTTTAATAGACCAAGTATTAAGCTCATCATTTACATTGATAATTCCATCAAAAAAAAAGCTAACAAATTTAATCACATAAAATTTAAATCCACTTAGGTTAACGTAACTTCCCGTGTGATTGTGCCAAATAATTTTCACATTTGGGTACAAAAACTTGATGCAAAAAGCAAAAAAAGAAGACGTAGTATGCGCATGAATAATACTAATATTATTATTTTTTAAATACTTCTTAAATCTAAGAATTGAAGATAACTCAATACTTTTTTTTCTGTTTAAAAATAAAAAACTTACATTTTCATTTAAGTTACTTTTTAAAATCCCTTCTTTCCTAGTTGCACATATATGCGAATTAATACCTTCCTCACAAAGTGCATTTGCAATATTAACAGCTAGTACTTCTGCTCCACCAGCATCTAAAGAATCTATGACCTGTATAACTCCTAATTCTTTATTCATTCTTTAATAATTCTTTTACGGCTCCTTCAAAAGTCTCTAAAGTATACTTTTGAGACCATTTTTTAGCCTCCACAACTTTTTCTAGATACTTGTTCTCATCAGCTAAATAACTTTTTATTTCTGTAGCAATAGTATCCGCATTTGCATCCGGTTTTAAGAGACTGCCTCTGCTATTGTTCCCTAGCATATCTTGAACACAAGAAATATCTGTAGAAATAGGTAAACATCCCCAAAACATGGCTTCCGCAACTACTTTTGGCCAACCTTCAGATTTTGAAATAAAAATAAGAAAATGAGCATCTATAAACGCTTTTTTAACCTCATCTTTATTTACATTTCCATGCAAAATTATATGATTATCTAATTTATGTAATTCAATATAATTTTCTATTTCTTCTCTTTTTACACCACCACCATACAAATCTAAAGAAATATCATAGCCTTTTTTAATCAGTTCATGAGCAGATTGTACACTTAATAAAGGTTGTTTTCCTTCTGTGAATCCACCCACAAAAACTAATTTAATTTTTTTCTCAAACGTTTTTACGGGTATTTCTTCAATTTCTGATTGATGATAGCTTGCTGTAAAAAACGGGACAATATTTTTAGTCTGATTTGGCCAATCTCCATACACCAATACTTTCATGTTTTTTGTTAAAAAAGGACTTCCTAATAACCATTTTTGAAATTTATAGGTAATCGGTTGCTGACTATTTGGGTCCCAATTCCCTGCATATTTAGCCGTTTTAGGTTTTGACGGAAATAAAATTTGAACCAAACTCCCTAACAAACCAATATTTCCTGGACATCTAAGATGAATATGATCTACTTGTTTCATAACCTTATAAATCAACCCACATATTTGAGGAATCACCAATAACGATTTCAACAAATTTTTAATGGAAGTAATATCAAAATTAGGAATTGCAACTACTTTTATATTGGAATGACAATATGAAGTTTCAATATCTGTAATCTCTTCATTAGATATAGGTGCTAAAATAATTATTTCATCTACGTACTTTGCCCACAAATTCATTTCACGCACATAAGGTTCATATGAATAAATTTGTCCATCTTTTATTTTATGGACAGCATGTGTGATGATTGCAAACTTCATAAAACCTTATTTTTTTAGAATCAATTCTACTCTCTTTTTTAAATTCGAAGTATTTAATAAAAATTTATTTTCAAAAACACTTCTAGCTCCTTCTTGTAACTTTAAATACAACGTCTCATTATCTAATACTTTATTTATCCGATAACTTAAGTTTTCAGAGCTTTTAAAGTCAAAAAAGTATCCATTAATTTTTTCATCCAAAATTTCTGGTATTCCACCCACTTTATGTGCTAATATAGGGGTATTAAAAGCGATTGCCTCTAAATTAACCATCCCGAAAGCTTCATCTTCACTTGCAGAAACGTGTAATTTAGATTTAGCTAAAATTTCATAAACTCCTTTTTGAGATATACTCCCTGTAAAAACGCAAGAATTGTAAACATTTAATTTTTTAGATAAAACTATTTGCTCTGATCTCGTAATACCATCTCCAACAAAATAGAATATATAATTCGGATGTTTCTCTAGAATAGTGGGTATTGCATTAATTAAAACTTCTTGTCCTTTAGAAGGATTAAATCTTCCTACAAATGAAACTATTTCTTCTTTTTTGACATTAAAATTTAAAGTAAAATCTTTTAAGAGAAAGTAAATAATTTTTATATGTTTATTTTTTATAGATAAATATTCTTTTAAATCTTCAGCTGTCTTTTCTGAATTTGTATGAATTTCCGTAGCAAATAGATTTAACAATAAAGACTTACGTGTTTTTAATATTTTCTCTTTAAACCAATGTCTTTGAGAGTCTACCTTTAATTGAGTTGAAGTAGTTCTATACCAAGCTATTCTATTTTTAATTCCAAATAAAAATCCCCCAATCATTGAAATATTAACAGCTCCAAATGTACTAATGATATAAATTGGTTTCTCTTCTTTTATTACCTCTCTTAAAAACAATAAATCTGCTAATTTTGTAGGTCTTTTAGATGGCCATGTTTTATAAATCAATCCATTAGAATCATCATCCCTAATTTTATTTTTATCAAAAATAATAACGACTTTAAAGCCCATCTCCATAAAAGTTCTCCCCAACTCATTAAAATATGTTGTGGCTGAAGTAATTTGTGGTGAACTTGTTATAATTACGGTTTTATGATTCTTCATTAAATTCTTATTTATAAAACTTTATTGTTTTATCGTTGGTTTATTAAAAATCAATGATAATAAACCAACAAACCTACCTATGGCTTCTGTAAAAGCTTCCTTTTTTTTATGGGTTGTAATTACATTTACAAATCTTAACATCATTAATACAATAGCAATAGTATTCCATTTAAAACGTGCTTTAAAAGTAGGATTCAGATATTTTACACGCCAAACATACCAACCATTTCTAGTCACCATTTTACCATACTTAAATTTATTAGGTCTACCGGCTGAGTCATGGTGGTGTTCTAAAAGCACCGTAGTTGCCAATACATTTTTTCCGAATTTTAAAGCTCTTAATGAAAAATCTGCATCTTCATACAAACCATACCCTTCAAAATAAGTAGAAAAATTTATAGTATTTACTACTTTTTTTCTAAAAGACATAGACATACCTATTAACAAATCTACTTGATAGTTTTTACCTGTTAAAGGATATCCACAAGAAATTCCATTAGAAAACTCAGGCATAATTCCTGGTAATTGGTCACTTCCTAATCTTAAGTAATTTCTAAGCACATGTCGTTGACCTAATTTAACATGAAAACCGTCAATACAAATATACTTTTTTGGATGATAATAATCTGTTGTATTTTTTTTCCAGTTATTTTCATTGGTTGCAATACCTCCTACTCCTGTAATATCATTATCAGAATTAAAAACATTTTTTAAATTTTTAAAATAATCGATATCTAAAATAGTATCATCATCTAAAAAACAAACGATATCCATAGTTTCACTAACTCTTTCTATTCCAAAGTTACGTTGTTTGGTTAACCCTCGTTCTTTATCTGAAACTTTAAAATAGGTTAAATTTTGAAACTTATTTAATTCAAGAATTTCTTTTGTTAAATCATTTGTAGAACCATCTATAATTAAAATCTCATCAGGGTATAAACTTTGTATAGCAACTGTTTTCAACAGGTTTAACAAAGCTGTTGGTCTCATATAAGTACAAATAATTAAACTAAACTTCATGAATTAGCATTTTATTTGCCCAATGCATACTTTTCTTCCATCTTTTATTCATGGATTTTATATATAATAAAGGGTTTTTAATTTGTTGATATTTATAAAACTTAAGATATAATAGCACTTTATATCCTAAAAGTTGTTGCCTTGTTTGGTGCTTTAAGTTATATGCTAAAACTGTTGGAGATGGTTTGGGTTGTATTTTATCATTTGCCCATTTTGGAGAAAACTTAGCTCTAAAACCGCCAATTGGTGCTTTTAAATGTAGCATTTTAACATAAGGTAAATACATTATTTCACATCCTTTATTTTTTAATTGCATACCAAAGTCTGTATCTTCTCCATAACCAAATTCATGTTCTGGTTTAAAACTACAATTTTCTAAATATGTACTTTTAACTAGCGATGCATTTGTTCCAAAACCTCCCCATTGAAAAGGTATTTTATTCTTTTCTATTTCCCCATTTTGCAAACAACTAATTGTTAAACTAGAAACTCCAAATTGTTTAAGATAATCAAAAGACTTCCTTAATAAATCTTTTTCAAACCGAATATCATCATCTGCAAAAAACACCCAATTAGAAGTTACTTTAGACAAAGCGATATTTCTTGCGTTACAAGCTCCTAATTGATGAATAAATGTGTGATCTATTTTAAATGGCCAATCATTATTTAAATAATCTAAGTCTGAAACAGAATTTTCTACACCATTCTGTTCTACAATAATTACCTTTTCAGGAAGCAACGTTTGCTTAGACAAATCTACTAATACATTATATAAATGCTCTTTACGTCCTAATGTAGGTATTAATACATCAATAGTATTATTTTTAAGTAATTTAAGTGTAGAATTTATTTCAATAGAACTCAAATCAATTTTTACATTTTTTTTCCTTCTATAAAAAAAGGCATTTATTAATGGTAAAAGATTAAATTTTTTATCAAAAATTAACTCGTTAAAAAACAATAAAAATAACCAAACAGATTTATAATGTTGTTTCACAAATTTATAAAGTACAACTTTAGAAGCTTTAGGTGTATTTATCGGATTTATTTTTTTTAATAATTTTGGTTCAGAACAACAACATAAACCATTAGGCATTGCTATCTTTGCCATAGAATTTAAAAATAAATCAAAATCTTTATTAGGTTTTATAATTTTTTTTAATATTACAGATGCATGAATTACACCAACAGCACTACTCATTTGCCAAGTTGGAAACCTAACGGTTTTATTAACATTTATAGAGGAAGATTGTTCTACATAACCAATACTATCTGGTAAAAAATTAAAGGAAGAAGGATTGTAAGAAAGCATCATTCTATGATGATGAAAATACAGGTTGTAATCAGTTATATTTAAGTATTCTTTAAATTCCTTATAACACCAAAAAATTGATTTCTCAGGATATTTAGTAGCTACATCTAATAAAATAGCAGCAATAGATTCATTTGAATTAAATGAAATAATCTTAAATTTATCAGCAACAATTTCTGTTACTTTATTATTTTTATGATATATTATAATCATTTAATTATAGTTTTAAAAAAAGCAATATTCTCTACCACTTTTTTATTAATATCAAATACTTGCTCCACACGTTCCCTTGCTTTTACACCTATCGTTTTTCTTAGCTCATTATCCTTTAATACTTCTACTATTTTTGATGCATATTCGCTATGATTTGAAGGGTGTACTAAAAAACCACTTTCACCATCTTTAATTAATTCTTGAGACCAACCAATATTACTATTTATTACTGCTTTTTGCATCGCCATAGATTCTATAGTAACCATACCCAAGGTTTCTGCATAAGTTGGAAAGACACAAACATGTGCTTTTTTTATGTATTTTTCCATCGATTCGTATGGAACTTTACCTAAATAACTTACTTTTAATTCCAATGAATAACTCTTTATCTGTTCTTCTATTAAGGTCCAAGTTGAAGGTGAATTTGTACTAATATCTGAAGCATCATCTCCTATTAAAAGTAAATGTGCTTTAGGGTATTGTTTTATAACTCTATCCATAATTACAGGTAATTCTAATACCCCTTTTTTACGAATTAAAGTTCCAAAATACAGTACAAGACCATCATCATATTGATCGGTTGGATATTTATCAAAACGATCTAAGGCAACACCGTTATGAATGGTTTTTATTTCCTTAGTTTTAATATTAAACAATTCTTTAGTTAATTTTCCGGCATAGTCTGTTGGAGCAATGTATGCCGTAGCTTTTGAAATTGCTAATTTTTCGAACCAAAAATTTTTAATTTTCTGTTTACGCTTCTCTAAATAACAAAAATAAGTATCACTTCCATGAAGTCTAATAACTAAAGGAATCTTAAAATTCATAAAAGCTGTAATTCCTGTCCAATCTGGCGCTTCAATTATTTGAATATTCTCTGTTTCAATTACTTTGTTTATATATATTTGAATATGTTTACGATAGAAATACCATTTACCATAAGCATAATCTTTATTTTTTATTAAATGAACACGAACTCCATTGTCTTTAAAAATTTCATCCTTTTTTTGACCATATACAAATACAGTAATTTGATGTTGCTTTTTCACCAATGCTTGCACCAAATTTTTTATACTAGAACCAATACCTGCAGAATGATTTGTTTTTTCATGTGGATATTCTGGTGTTAAAAAAGCTACATTCATATTAATTTAAAATTTTATGAATAGTTTTCCAAATTTCTTCAGATGTATTCGATGGATTTTCACCACATATAATCTTGTACCATTCTTTGGTTGTCTTTAATTCACTCTCATTTATACCCTTTATAATAACTTTTTCTATTTCATCAGAACTATTAATCCATAAAACAGCTTCTTTTGAAGGCATTGATTTAAAATGGATATATTTATAAATTTCATCAATATTCCAAATAGAATTTGTAGTCTTTTTTGTATTATAATTTAGGTATGCACAAGCTTTATTCTGAGCAACATAATCAAAAACCATTGAAGAACCAACATTAATAACCATTTCTGTATGATAAACCGTATTTGCTAACAAATCTAAATCTTCTGGTAAAGGCATAACTTGGTTCCAACTATTTCCTAAATTATTCCATTTAGGATCAATCAAAGCAATTTCTTCTTTAAAATTATTATAAATTTTAATATGTCTATCAGTAAAATCAACAGGGCATTTCCTATAAATAACACCAATATTATGTCCTTTATTATTTAGGTTACGTACTGCTTTTGCTACATCTTCTAAATAAAACTGATCATTAGGAGAAGTGGTTACATCATCTCCAGAAAAACAAATATATTTTTTATCTAATTTTAAATTATTTTTTTTAAAAAAATTTTCTTTTGAATCAAATAAAGTATTGTAATGACATTCAAATTGAGGAGTACCTGTTACAAAAATTTTATTTTCACTAACCTTTGGATAATATTGTAACAGTTCCTTTTTCATGTGATCACTCCAAACAAAATAATAATCTGAATTTACGACCATTGTTCCTTTAGGTAAATTATCCCAAGAAAAAATAAATGTAACTGTAGGTATCTTTAAATCTTGTGCTGCTAAAAGAGGAGCAATTGCATTTACTGGTCTTTGGTTTGTTAAAAACAAAACTTTAGGATCTTCTCTTTTTAAGGTTTCTTTTGATTTTATATAATACTCTGACTTTCTTTCTAATTGATGTAGTTTTTGTTCTATTTTAAGAAGTCCTTTTGGTGAATTATAGATAAATACTAATCCATCAACATATAATGATTTTAGACTCTCTTTTAAATTTTTATAACTATTAGGAAATATATAAGATAAGTAAGCTTTATCTTTAAAATTCTTATAATTTTGTTTTAACTCAATTATTTTTTTTGCTCTTTTATACAAATCAGAAATTGGTCTACACTTTCCTATTTCTACTTGAATTTCTTTATAACCTAAATCTATTATAGGAAAACTAGTATTATTCCAATAAGTTACATCAAAATTTTGTTTTAATGCTTCTTCATAAAACTTACCAAAAGCAAAATTTCGTAGTCCTACTCCATCTGGTAATAAAATAAAAGCTTTCATAATAATATATTTTCTAAAATAACTCTATTTAATTCTATTCAACTTTATTCTAATTCGCCTAAAAAACTTTTTTATGTATAATCTATATTTAAAAGTACTGTCTTTCCACAACACATAATTTACTGTTGTTATACTATTACTCTCTAAACCATTTAAAAGTAAATCAATTCTTTCTGTATGTTTCTTATTTGTACCATAGGCTCTAGCATACCATGAATGAAAACCGATAATTATACTGTTATGATAAATTACATTTGTAATGCTATCATTATTAAGTTCTAGAGATTTAGATGTTAAATATTTAATTTTTTCTCCTTTACGTAATAACCATAAATAAAAACAATAATAAGACTCATATAGACTAGACTCATCATATTTATAATCTAAAACTTCATTTAAAAAAAATTCTTCTTTTTCTATTTTTTGATTAGACAACATTTCTTTTCTATTCCATATCAATTTTATTTTATTTAAATCAATAACTGAAAAAAAAGTATTGACACAAAATGGGTTATAATTTCTATGATTAATAACACCTCCATCTCTTACTCCTGAGACAGTGATATTATTTTTATTCATTTCATCGATTAAAATTGTAAGTGTATTATTTGATTTTAAAACAAAATCTTCATCAGCCATTATAATATAGTCGTAATCTAAGTTCTTAAATTTTTTCATCATATATAAAATACTCTGTATACCATACATACCATTTCTTCCATCTATCACGTACCTATCATACTCCAATCCAAACAAATGACTAGTCTTATCGTATAATTTAAAATTAGCTACAGTTGTTAAAATTGCTATTTTCCTCATAATAGTTATTCTTTATAAATCTATAAAATGTTTTTGTACATAATCTTTATTGAATGTTAAATCATTCAAGGAATTCACAAAAAGTTCAGCACTATTTCCAAACCCAAAAACAGGTTTACTTTCTTTTACTTTTAGAATATGAGCATCTTGAATTGCTTTAAATACAGACTCACTTTGGTGATCTGAATGAATTATATGTTTGTGTAAAGACCTTTTTTCCTGTCTTGATCCAATATTTATGGTTGGTATTCCATAATAAGGTGCTTCTCTAATTCCTGCACTAGAATTCCCTATAATAAAATCACTCCTTTTTAACAACTTTAAAAAATATTCAAATCTAATGGACGGAAATATCCTAAACCTAACATTATTATTTAAGCGTTTGTAAGCATTTAAAATTTCTTTAGAACCTAAATCATTATTAGGAAATATTACCACATAATTTCTATCATCCATTAACAAAGCGTCAACAAATTGGTTTGCATAATTTTCCATTTCATTTATTTCTGTGGTAACAGGATGATACATCACTACCCCATAATTCTCGAATGTAATTTCATAATACTCTTTTACTTCTTTTAACGAAGGTAAATTATTTGAAAACATAACATCTACATCTGGAGAACCAATTACAAAAATACTAGCAGCTGCCTCCCCCATTTGTAATAAACGTTTTTTTGCTAAATCGTTTGCTACATAATGTAAATGACTCATTTTAGAAACTGAATGACGAATCAATTCATCAATCGTTCCTGAAACCTCTCCACCTTCTATATGAGCGACTAAAATATTATTTAAGCTACCAACAATTGCTCCTGCTAAAGCTTCAACTCTGTCTCCATGAACTACTATTAAATCTGGTTTTATTTTTTTTATATAACTAGAAAACCCTTCAATTGTTTTTGCTAATGTTAAATCCATAGTCGTTTCGTCAGTATGATTCTCAAAGGTATCAATATGCTTAAAACCAATTCGTTCTACCTCTATAACTGTATAACCGTATTCTTGCATTAAATGCATACCTGTTACAAAGACATAAGGTGTGTATTTTTCATGTTTTTCAAGTGATTCAATCAAAGATTTTATTTTACCAAAATCAGCTCTTGTACCTGTTAAAAACACTACTTTTTTAATCAACATTTTATAATTCTTTAATCTTTTTTACAATAATTTATTTTAGCAATAAATCACCTTTTCCTATTAACTTATAACTTATGGTAGCTGCAACAAATTTTACCCCCCATTTAAAATACAATTTGTGTTTTAAAGGTTTTTTTAATACAACCCTTAAAATATCAAATTCATTAGTTTTTAAGTATCTATAATTTTTATATAAACTAATATATAAAAACATAAGTGTATCTGTAGATATACCATACTCTTTTAACTCTACAATTCTTTCTTTTAACCTATTGTGAATACTAAATGCTACTTCTTTTGAGAAGTCATTAGATATTGTATTTTCGTGTTGCCTATAGCTAACAAGATATTCATCTAAAAAATGTATTTTGATATCTTTGTCCATTAACATTCTTATATGAAAATCTCTATCTTGACCTTTTAATAAAACTACAGATAATAATTTTTTATTCTTAAGATGTTCTTTTTTCCACATTGGGTCACAGACATACCAACTTCGTTTCAAACGTATAAAATCTTCTAATAAATTAACACTATTAAATGTTCTCTTTTCTTGCCCTACTATATTGGTAATACTATCTTTAAAAAATTCAATTTTAGATATTACACAATTTACATCTTCGTTTTTTAAAAAACACTTTACCTTCAATTCTAAAAATTGACTATACATGATATCATCACTATCAAACCAATTTATATAAAGTCCATTTGCTTTAGAAAAACCATAATTTCTACAACTATTCGCTCCTTTTAATAAATTATTAGGCCTGTTATATATTTTTATTCTAGAGTCTTTATTTCTATATTTTTCTAATAAAACAATCGTTCCATCTGTACTGCCGTCATCAACAACTATACACTCCCAATTTGTATAACTTTGTAAAATAATAGAATCTAAAGTTTCACCAAATAAATCCACTCTATTATAGCTCGGGATTATAATAGAAACTAAAGGGTTCTTATTTTTAGTCATACCTTTTTTATTAAAAATTTATTTAATTAAACTCCAAGTTAATTGTTCATCATCATTAATAGCTACTTTGGCTACTTTACCTAAAACATCATTAAAATGTTCTGCTAAAATTTCACCTGTACCAGGTCTTTTTACCCAAATATTTTCTTTGGTAAAAACATCTCCTTTCTTAATTGGTTTAATCGTACAAATTGTTGCAAAAGCAAAATCTATGGTTACTTGTTCTTCTTTTGCTGGTTCTTTAATTCCTCCACGCATTTTCCACATTAATTCAGCACCTTTAATTAAGTTTTTAGTTTCAATTTCATCCATAGAACAAATGATATCTGGCCCCCTTCTTTCCATATTGTCCGTAAAATGTCTTTCTAAAATACTACCGCCTAAAGCCACTGCTCCTAAACAAGCATGATTGCTTATTGTATGATCTGATAAACCAAAAACTCTATCAGGGAAAGCTTTATGCATTTCTGTCATTGCTCCAAAACGAACTAATTCTGGCGGAGTAGGATATAAGTTTGTAGTATGTAAAATAGCTACAGGAACATTTTGTGCATCAAAAACTGCTAATGCTTTTGTGATACTTTCAATAGTATTCATCCCTGTACTTAAAATTACAGGTTTACCAAAACTAGCAATATGCTCTAATAAAGGATAATTATTACATTCTCCAGAGCCTATTTTATAAGCAGCTATATCCATTTTATGTAAACGATTAGCTGCCGCTCTAGAAAAAGGTGTGGATATAAAAATCATTCCTTTACTCTCTACATAATTTTTAAGGGCTATTTCTTCTTCTTCATTCAAAGAGCAACGCTCCATAATCTCATAAATAGAAACGTCTGCATTTCCTGGAATTACTTTTTTTGCAGCTCCACTCATCTCATCCGCTACAATATGTGTTTGATGCTTTAAAACTTCTACACCTGCTCTAGCTGCTGCATCTACCATTTCAAAAGCAACTTTTAAATCCCCTTCATGATTAATACCTAATTCTGCTACTACTAATGGTGGAAAATCAGGTCCTATTTTTCTTCCTGCTATTTCTATATATGGATTATTCACTTTTATATGTTTTATAATAAAAAGAAGCTAAATTAAAATCTTCTAAAGTATCTATATCAATCTTTGCAAAAGGATGCTCTACTATAAAAGGATAATTCTTTTCTCCTAAAATTTGTTCTTTTAGTATTAATGCTGTTTTTGTGATATATAACAACCCGTTTTCATAATACAACGCTTCTAAATCTTGACTTCTTTGTCCAAACTGATAATTATATGGCACAAATATATTATTTATAATCTTACCTAATTTATGTTTATTTTCACTAACCGTCATTAAACTATCAAAATTTCCATTAATAAGAGAATTAAAAGCATTTTGCAATAACTCTTTTGGTCTTAAAGGGTTTGTTGGTTGTAGTAAAATAACATGATCATATTTTATTTCTAAAGTATCTATAACATGTTTCATTACAGCAACCGTTGTCGTATAATCTCCAGAAATTTCTTTAGGTCTATCAACAACCATTACATCATTTTCTAATGCTATTTTTTTTATCTCTACATCATCTGTAGAAACAACAATATCTATACCTAAATTACTATTTTCTTTAGCGTAATTAATACTATGTACTAATAAAGGAATCCCTTCTAATTCTAATATATTTTTATTCACTAACCTTTTAGAGCCACCTCTTGCAGGAATAATAACTATATTTTTCATATTTTTTTTTCTGGTTTCCAATATATCTTAGTACTTGGTAAGTTTTGATATTCTTTAAATTCTTTAATCGTTAATCTATTAGCATTTTTCACCAATTTAGGAAAATTATATAGAACATCAAACAAAGCTTGAAAAACACCTATTGTTGCTTTAAAATCTCCTTTAAATGTTTTAATTTTTATTTGTTGCCATAAAGTATATGCTAACCTTCTAGGTATTTCTTTTAATGGATAAAATAAAAAGTACAAATACCAACCTGCTCTAAAAGATCTTCTCGATCGAATGATATAATCATTATCTTTTTTTCTTGCTCTTATATTTACTCTATGGTGAATCAATATATTAGGATTATAATAAACAGACCATACTGTTTTTATCAATTGATACGATGCAAAATTTTCCTCCCCATAAAACACAAACCAATCTGGATAATTAGCAATAGAGTTCCATGCTAATTTTCTCCAAACATGTCCACAACCAACAAAACTTTTACTTTTACAGATTTTATTCTTACTTAATTGCAATTTAGGCTCATTAGAACTCCAAAATATTCTCAAATTTTGAACACCACAGTTTGGGTAATTAATAAAACAACTTTCAATCTCTTCTAAAACATTTTTGGATAAAAAACATGCATCATCATCTAATGATATTATATACAATCCTTTTGCTTTGTTATTTAAAATATTTCTATTATGGATTAAACCTTTTCCTTTATTATTAAATAATAATACATGGTTATTGTAATTTTTTTTCAAAAAAACTTGTGTACCATCCGTTGATGCATCATCACAAATAATCAATTCAACATCATTTCTCTGAAATAAGTTCCCTAAAGATATTAACGTAATCTTTAAATCTTCAATTCTATTATAGGTTGTTATAACAATGGAAAATTTAATCATATTAATAGGTTGAATGTAATTCTTTAGGAAGATTCCATTTTTTATAAAATTTTAATTTAAATCTTTTATAAAAAAGTCTCATTAATTTAGTTTTTAATAAATAAAAAAAAAAATTATCTTTTACTATTTCGTTAATTTCATTTGATTTATCTACATTAATTTCATTTTGTAAAGAATAATCAATTTTATCTTTCATCCAAGGTTCTATGATATTTCCCATATGATACGCATAGTTTCCATCGGTTGTTAATCTCCATAAATCTTTTTTAACAGAGGGTCTATCTAAATATTTTCCCTCACTTGCACCTCCTAAAAGATATTCTGTAAATTTAATATCAGAATCAAACAATTCTCTTTTGTAGGTTGCAATAAAATGTCCGTTGCCAATTACAGCTTTAACATTTGAATTTATTTTACTTTTTACAGTTAAATTATATTTTAAATAATCGTTGTTATAATCGTCTTTCCAACCAATACTTTTATAAAAGTTTTTTAAATCTTCCGGATTTTTTACTTTAGTGAATTTTATATTGTTATTAAACAAATTATCATAAATAACATTATACCCTAAATATTCAAATTGTTTAAATTGTGGTACAATTCCGACCACACCTGCTTTTGGAAAATTCTTAAAAACTTCTATTGTTTTAGGCAACCAATTAGGTAAAAACAAGACATCTGCATCGGTAATGGTAATAAAAAGTTCTGAACTACTTTTTATAGCTTTAATTATACTATTTAATTTACCTATTTTTTGTGTATGAATTAAATCTTGAATTTTATTTTCTATAAATAGTTCGTTTAAGTACCCTATTACCTCTTTACAAGAACCATTATTAACAACCGTAATTGCAGAATCTTTAGAAATTGTAGCTAACAAGGTGTCTATACAAACCTTTAAGATATCAAAAGAATCTTTATAATACCCATCCATATTTGGAATATATACGGGTACAATTATCCGATGATTGTATCCTTTTATTTCTCGTTTTATGTTTCTTTGCGGGTTTGTGCCTATTCTCAATTTTTCTGTATTTTAAACGATTTAATTATTGAGTTTATAAAAGAAAGATAATATTTCATTCCGAAACAAATAAAATGAGTATAACTTATTTTAATAAAATAATAAACTCTATATTTATTATTAATATATGATTTTTCATATAATTTTAATAATCTTTTTTGTTGCTCAACATTAAAAAATATTTTTTTATAATGTAATAAATAATAATAGTACTTAAATCTTGCTTTCCATTTTTTATCTGTATTTGTTTTCATTCCTGATATACTAAGGCCTGAAATTCTAACATATACTAATGAATTATTTATTGTAAAAACATTAGAAAAATTAGAAAACTCTAAAACAGCTAAGAGATCTGAATACCATGCTAAAGGCAAATCTTTAAATTTAACATTATCCACATTAGATCTATTAAATATATACTCACTTAAGGAACTTCGGCTCTTTCTAAAAATAAAATCAGTTGACTTTTCAATTACAGGGTGCTTATATAATTTAGAGATTTCTTCTCCAGTTTCATTTATTTTAATAGTTGCATACCTTACTACACTAATATTTTTTTCTTCTACTTTCGTAATATTTTTATAAAATTCTTCAACAACATTTTCCCCTAAAACATCATCATCACCTAAGATCATCACCCATTTTTCATCTTCTAACATTTGCAAGCAGCGTTCCCATTGTTTTACCAATGAAATACCGCCTAAGTTTTCTTCAAATTTTTTATATGTGAAATCAAAAGTACATACTTGTAATAACCTTTCGGGGCAATTTGGACTATTGTCATTTCCTATATAAACCTTAAATCGTTTATCAGTTTGTTTTCCCAAAGATTCTAAAGTATCTCTGAAAAATGTTAATTTGAAGTAAGGAATTACGATTGCTAACATTATTTTTTAAAAATAAAATTTTATTGTATTTGAATATTTAATTTAAAAAAAGTTTGGAGAAAAAGTTTCAGCACATACTTTTTACTTTTTAATTTTCTTTCTGTTTTTTTTTTCTCAAAATTTATTTTATTATTTAAATCATAAAAAGTACCAAGATGTTCTATGAAAAAATCTACATGTTTAATGTTAATATATTTAATCATTTCTTTTTTTTGACTATGATTTAAAGATGTAATCATTGAAACTGTTTTTATTCTATAAAAAAAACATATTTTATTTATTCTATAAACTTCTCCTCCTTTTTTAAGTAATGCAATCCAAAACTCCCAATCTTCAAGACCATAAATCATATTTACATCATAGCCTCCAACATTAATCCAGTCTTTTTTACGATACACTCCTGAGCAAAAAACTATATTTGTTTCAGCTAACTTTTTTAAAGAAAATGACTCCAATTCCCATAATGAATTTATTTCTCCAAATTTTTGAGCTAGACTATATACTAATTTCAAATTTGAGTTTAAATTAAATTGATTCATTGCTAGTGTCAAATAATCAACTGAAATATAATCATCAGCATCTAATGGTAAAATAAACTCTCCCTTAGCAGCTGAAACCCCACTATTTCTTGCTGATGACAAACCTCCATTTAATTTGTAAATATATTTGAACCTTGTGTCTAAAGCCCCCCACTTATTAGCAACTTCTTTTGTATTATCTTGGCTACCATCGTCTACTATAATACATTCCCAATTTGCATAGGTTTGATCTAAAACAGATTGTAAACATTCGTCTAAATATTGCGCTTGATTATAACAAGGTACTATTATTGAAATCAATTCCATTTACCCTTTAATTTTTTTATAAATCTTTCGTAAAATTCGCTCTATTTTAGATTGTTTTTTCAATAATTTTAATTCGTTCTCAACATTTTTAAGTTTATTATAATCCTTAATAAAAAGAGGAAAATCATCTAACAAAACTTGATTTTTTTCTTCATTTGCTAATTTTGGATTTGTACTACTTATACCATCTAAAAAAAAAGTAGTTATAACTTTATCAAAATAATGGAATGAAAAATTAAACTTACATATACCAATCATAAAAAACTTCCAATCTGAAACAATTTTAAGAGATTCGTCATATAATAAAACATCAAAACAGCTTCTTTTAATAAATGTTGCAGGGTGTGGTAATGTATCCTTTAAAAAATAAGAAAACGATAAATCATTAGTATATGGTTTAATCCATGCATTCTCATTATCGGTTGCAATGACATTTATTTTTCCATAATACAAATCTTTATTTGGCATTGTACTTGAAGTTTCTTTAAACTGAAATAAAGCTTTTTCAGAATATAAATAATCTCCACTATTTAAAAACAACAAATATTCTCCAGTAGCTTTAGCAATACCTTTGTTCATGGCGTTATAAATACCATTATCTGGTTCACTTACCCAATACGCAAGCTTATCTACATTATCTACTATAAACTCTTTACTACCATCTTTAGAACCTCCATCTATAACAATGTATTCTATATTGGTATAGGTTTGATCAAAAACACTTTTCATTGTTTTTTTTAAACCTATAACATTATTATAATTAATAGTAATTACAGTAATAACTTTTGTTTTCATTTATTTTTTATCATTTAAAACTAGAATACCTTCTATTTAAGAATCATAAATCCATATTTCTTAAAAGAAAAATCAGATCCCGTTTTACCTACAATTCCTTTAGAAATAACCTTTACATGTTTTGAAATTTTAACTATAAATTCAATGTTTGGGTGTGTAATATCAACATCTAACAAAAGCTCTTGTTTTGTTAATGAATTTGGTAATTTTATAACTTCATTTATTTCAAAAACTCCTTTTTTATAGTTTATTAATTCTCCATTTAAGTGCCCAGGAGCATATAACATCTGTAAATTTTCTTTTTCATCATAAAAACGTACTTCTAAATCCATTATCTTAGAAGTAAGTAATTCTCCTTTTATATTTACATTTAATTCAGAATGTTGTTCATCTACATAAACAACATTCTTACATTGTTTATTAATAGAAATACTTTCTATTAAAATATCTTTGCTTTGATGATTAATACCTTCTATAATACTAGCTACTTGATGTGTATCCATATTTAAATAATGATCTACAGCATCATTAGTTCCACCAATATATACAACCTCACCATTTCCTAACACAATTGCTCTTGTACATAAACTCCTTACTGCAGCCATATTATGACTTACAAACAAAACAGTTCTACCTCCTTCACTAGAAATATCTTGCATTTTACCAATAGCTTTCTTTTGAAACTCAGCATCACCAACAGCCAACACTTCATCCACAATTAAAATATCTGGTTCTAAAAAAGCAGCCACAGCAAATGCTAAACGAACCGTCATACCGCTAGAATAACGTTTAGTAGGTGTGTCTATAAAACGCTCACAACCTGAGAATTCAATAATTTCATCAATTTTAGCATTAATTTCTTTTTTGGTCATCCCTAAAATAGCACCATTTAAGTAAACATTTTCTCGTCCAGTCATTTCTGGATGAAACCCTGTACCAACCTCTAGTAGAGAAGCTATTCTCCCTCTTGACTTTATACTTCCTGTACTTGGACCTGTTACTTTAGATAGAATTTTAAGCAACGTAGATTTCCCTGCTCCATTCTTTCCTATAATACCTAAAACTTCTCCTCGTTTTACTTCAAAATTAATATCCTTTAACGCCCAAACATACTCAGAAGTTGCTTTTGTAGAGCGATCATTGGTTTCCCCTACCTTTAAATAAGGGTCTTCTTTTCCTCTTATAGATGCCCACCATCTATTTAAATCATGGCTAATAGTTCCAGTTCCTAAAGTTCCTAATCGATATTGTTTAGATACATTTTCTACTTTTAAAATAGTTTCACTCATAGTGAATCGTTTTTAGTGAGACTTGAAAGGTGGGCATCGAAAATTTGATGGTAATTCGTCATTATTAATTTATTTTTTTGCTAAATATTTTTTAAAACCTAGTAATAATTTTTTTACTGTTACTAACAATTCTTCTACTTCTACATTAACCTTCACAAACCCTAAACGTAGTGTTATTAAATATTGAGTTTCTAGTTCTGATAAAGAACCTAAAGCAATGTGAATAAATTGTATTAATTCTTTATCTCCTTTTCTAGCTGCTCCTTCCGCAATATTAGATGGTATTGAAATAACGGATCTACGCATTTGGCTAATTAAACCAAATTTCTCTGAATCAGGGATATTTAAAGTTAATTTATAAATAGACGCTACCAAATCCATACTCTTTTTCCAAACATCCAAATCTTTATGATCCATAAACTCTTTTTTAACAATTCCCTTTTATCTATTCACCATTCACTTTTTTATATCGTATCAATAAAGCTTTTTTCTGTTTTGTTAAAAACTAAAATTCCTAATAAAAATACTACAACAGAAGTAATTAAAGTATAAATAACACCAAACTGACTTACAGTTCCTTCTCCTAACATTACAAATCGGCTATATTCTATAATATGTGCTACAGGATTGTAATCTACCGCCCATGTTAAATCATTTTCTTTAAACAAACTATACGGTAAACTTACTAAAGAAACATACATTAGTAATTGCACACCAAAAGAAACTAAAAAAGTTAAATCTCTATATTTAGTGACCATAGAAGAAATAATCATCCCTAAACCTAAACCTAATAAAGCCATACATAGTATTACTATTGGATAGGTTAAAAAGTAAATATTCGGTCTAATTAAACTTCCATTTAAAACATAATACACATAAAAAGCAGCTAATATTCCAAACTGAATTCCAAATTTTAATAAGTTAGAAACCACCACAGACATGGGCATAATAATTCTAGGAAAATATACTTTACCAAATATTGCTTGGTTCTTTTTAAAGGTATCTGAAGTACCGGTTAGGCACTCTTTAAAATAGTTCCAACTTGTAACTCCAGCTAAATTGAACAAAAATGGGGGAATGCCTCCTGTACTAATATTTGCTATGGTATTAAAAACTAAGGTAAAAACTATAGAAGTAAACAATGGCTGAATTAAATACCATAATGGACCTAAAATAGTTTGTTTATAAACTGTTACAACATCTCGTTTTACAAAAAGCATCAACAAATCTCTATACTCCCAAACTTCTTTTAAATTTAAATCGAATAAATTGTTTTTTGGCGTTATTTCAAAAAGCCATTTTTCTTTGTTCATTTAATAATATTTCTGAAAAACAAATATAATTTATTTTATGTTTTGGGGTATTTATATCTGTTATAAATTGTAGTTTTTATACATTTAAAAAACAACTTATAAAATGTCTGCTAAAAAAATAGTGAGGGAAGCGATATTAACAAAATTAATACCGTTGCAAATGTAGTATAAACAGTTGGTTGTGTAAAATTTTTAAACCTAGTTATTTTTTTAATGAATTATAGATGATCTTTTATAGTACAATAATATTGCAGAAATATAAAAAACGCAAAATTCTCTATTCGAAATAACCATGTTACTTTATAAATCATTTAAGAATAATAGTACTCTACAAAAAACTCTCAACCCCCAAATCATAACTCTTTAACCCAAAACCTAAAATAACACCTTTACAAACTGCCGATAAAAAAGAGTGATGCCTAAACGTTTCTCTTTGGTGAACATTAGAAATATGTACCTCAACAACCGGAGTAGTTATACCACTAATAGCATCTGCAATAGCCACAGAAGTATGCGTATAAGCACCGGCATTTAGAACAATACCATCGTAACTAAAACCAACTTCGTGCAATTTATCTATGATAGCACCTTCACTATTAGACTGAAAGTAGTCTAATTCTACATTCTTATACTTTAGCTGTAGTTTTCTAAAATAATCTTCAAAAGTTTCTAAACCATAAATTTCTGGCTCTCTTTTTCCTAATAAATTTAAATTGGGACCGTTTAGTATCAGTAATTTCATAAAACAAAAATACATTTTTTTACATAAAAAAACGGAAGCTTTTCAGCTTCCGTTCATATATAATAAATATCTAACTATTACAGTCCAAACATTACGCCCAAACTAACATTGTTCATCTCTAAACCATCATTTGAAATTCCGGAATAAGAAACATTTAGCTGTGTAGTACCACCAATTTTATAGCCAACTACAGGTCTATAATAAAAACCGCCATCTAAATCTTCACTCAAACCTACTGCATAACCAAGGTTTGCTCCAACTATAAATTTTTCTGAAACATTAAATCTTGCGGCACCAGATATTGGCAAATAAGAAGCATCCGAGACTTCTACTGTTCCAAGTGCAGTATCTATATCTTTTCCAAAAAAATGAGAATACTGAACAGACGGACCTAAGGTAAAACCATCAGCTACAGGAAACATATAATTTAATTCTGCTCCTAATGCTGCTCCATAGAAATCATTGGCATCTCCTGTAGGAATACCTACATTTAACCCTCCGTTTAAAACACCTTCTTGTGCATTTGCTGCACTTACACCCAACATTGTTGCAAAAGCAACTATCAATAATTTCTTCATAATATTTAAATTTTTAAGTTCTATACAAAAGTAAATCAGTACTGCTTTTTACATGAACGGAAAAGATTTAAAAGTTGACTCAAATGATATTCGGTAAATTTTGAGCATAAAAAAACGGAAGCAAATTGCTTCCGTTTTTAATATATATTTAAATAATACTATAGAGCAAACATTGCTCCAACACCAAAGTTAGAAACAGTATTACTATTTTTACTCATACCTGTATAAGTAGCTTGTAACATTACCTTTTCACTAACACTATAACCTATCATTGGTCTGTAATAGAAAGCTCCCTCTTGTCCAGATGGGCTAATTCCAATACCATAACCTAAATCTGCACCAACACTAAATTTTTCTGAAGCAACAAAACGTGCAGCAGCAGCAATTGGAAGAAATCCACTATCTTCTACTTCATAAGTTCCAAGACCATTAATTTCTATATCTTTTCCAAAATAATGTAAATAAGAAATAGAAGGTCCTACTTTAAATGTTTCTGAAACATCAAACAAATAGTTAACTTCTACAGACATAGCAAATGATGAAAGATCACTTGTATCTCCAGTTGGGAAACCTACATTTACACCTCCATTAAGACTACCTTCTTGTGCATTAACAACACCTAATCCTGCAAACGCAAGCGCAGCAATAACTAATAATTTTTGTTTTTAATTATATATCAAAATTAATCAAAAAAAAGAATAATCAAATTATTTTTAAGAATAAAAACAAGAATAATTTAATTTTAATATCGCTAAAAAACATATTTCATAATTTTTAGGTTCTAACAAATTGATAATTAACTTTTAATATCTTTATCCCATGAAATGGCAAAACGCAATTAGAGATTTTCAACTTTTTTTAAGGATAGAAAGAGGGCTTTCTAAAAATACAATTGATAGTTATACGAGAGATTTAGAAAAACTGATGTTGTTTTTAGAGGAAAACGAAATTAACCTCACTCCTATTACTATTGATGAAGAGTCCATTCAGCAATTTATTTATGAAATTGCTAAAAAAGTGAATCCTAGAAGTCAAGCGCGTATTATTTCTGGTTTGCGTAGTTTTTTCGATTATTTAATTTTTGAAGATTATAGAGAAACCAATCCTACAGATTTAATTGAAGCTCCAAAAATTGGAAGAAAATTACCTGATACCTTGTCCGAAGATGAAATTAACAATCTTATTTCTGCGATCGATTTAAGCCATCCGCAAGGCGAAAGAAACAGAACTATTTTAGAAACCTTGTACAGTTGTGGTTTGCGTGTAAGTGAACTCATTACCCTACAAATTTCTGATTTATTTTTTGAAGAAGGCTTTGTAAGAGTAATCGGAAAAGGAAATAAACAGCGTTTTGTACCGATTCATTATGCTGCTCAAAAATATATTTCGAGTTATATAAAAGGTATTAGAGCACATGTACAGCCACAAAAAGGTTTTGAAGATACTGTTTTCTTAAACAGACGCGGAAAAGGCTTGACCAGACAAATGATTTTTATCATTCTAAAAAACCTAGCTATAGAAATTGATCTAAAGA